>NZ_WJSP02000001.1 GCF_009720255.1 Agromyces humi
CTGTGGCTCGAGCAGCACCTCGCCAAGTAGCCCGGCGCCGTGCTCGCCGTCACCCACGACCGGTACTTCCTCGACCACGTCGCCGAGTGGATCTGCGAGGTCGACCGCGGTCGGCTCGTCGGAGGCCACCACCGGCACGAGCCGGGCGAGCGCGTCCTGGAGCACCGGCGCGGCGGCCGTGTACCCGTCCGTGGTCAGCATGGCGAGCCCGCGCAGGGCGTCGGCGGCAGCGAGGGCGGAGTCGCCGAGGGGTGGCGCGGGGTCGGCGTCGCGTATCGCTGCTGCGACCTCCGGAAGTCCGACGGCTTCGGCATGCGTTCCGGCCGAGATCGCGGCGATCATCGCGTCGGCGTACGTCGCAAGGGCGGTCTCTCCGTCGTGTCGCTCGAGCAGGCGAGCGGCCGTCACCAGCCGTGCGGCGGCGCCGCGACCGCGGGTCGTGCTCGAGGCGACGTGCGCGCGCACGAGTTCGATGCGCGCACGCTGGTGTTCGTCGAGGAGTGCGGGATCCGCGAGGTCGAGGAGCCGCAGCGCGTCGTTCATCGCGCCCGCCCGGTACGTGTCCTCGGCCGCCATGAGGGCGCGTCTGGACCGAGTTCGCGGGTCGGGCGTGAGCTCGGCACCCCGGGCATGGAATGTCGCGCCGGCGGCCATCCCCCCTCGTGCTTGCGCGCGTCGCGCGGAGCGCACGAGCTCGGCGGCGACCTCCTCGTCGAAGCCGATGGCGGCCTCGGCGAGATGCCAGGCACGCCGGTCGGGGTCGGTGGACGGGTCGGTCGCGGTCGCGAGCGCCCGGTGGGCGGCTCTTCGCGCGCCGACCGGGCTCGCGCGCACGGCAGCAGACCGGACGAGCGGGTGCCGGAATCGAACGCGGGCGCCGAACTCGATCAGTTCGTCCTCGATCGCAGGGGCCACCGCTTCCGTTGCGATGCCCAGAATTGCGGCCGCCCGCTGGATCAGTGCGGGATCGCCGATGGGTTCCACAGCGGCGACCAGCAGTGCCGATCGCGTCTCGGGCGGCAGTGCTCGGATGCGGTCGACGAACATGTCCTCGATACGACTCGTGAGGCTCGGCGGCGACGTCATGCCGTACCCGCCCGCGATCTCCACCGCGCCTCTTCCGCGCGACAGGATGAGGAGCGCCAACGGGTTGCCGCGAGCCTCGCCGATCAGCCGATCGCGGACGTCAGGATCGAGCGGACCGGAGATCACCGACTCGAGCAGCAGCCGCGCATCGGCGGGCTCGAGCCCCTCGACGATGAGGTCCTCGATACCGGTGAAGTCGTCGCCGACCGGCTCGCGTACCGCGAAGAGGATGCCGACCGACTCGGCGACGAGCCGGCGTGCGACGAACGTGAGCACTTGAGCGGAGGCGCGGTCCAGCCACTGTGCATCATCGATCAGGCAGAGCACCGGTCGAGCACCCGCGGCCTCCGCGAGCAACCCGAGAACCGCGAGTCCGACGAGGAATCGATCCGGCGCTTCCCCGCTCCGTAGGCCGAAGGCGACGCCGAGCGCTGCCGCCTGAGGTGCGGGCAGCGCATCGAGCCGGTCGAGCACCGGAGAGCACAGTTGGTGGAGACCGGCGTAGGCGAGTTCCATCTCCGACTGCACGCCGGTCGCGCGCAGCACCTGGTAGGCCGTGGCCTGCTCGGCTGCGTAATCGAGCAGCGCCGACTTGCCGGCGCCGGCCTCGGCGCGCAGCACGAGGGCGCGACTCTGGCCACCGCCGAGGCTTGCGATCATCCGGCTGACCGCCTCGCACTCACGCCGCCGGCCCAGCAGTGACGGGCTCGGCGTGCGGTGCTCCATGATGGCCGATCCTATGTGCTCGGCCGTCATGGTCGCACCGCCGGGTTCAGCTCCGCAGTCGCCGGATGAGATCGATCGATCGGATGAACCATCGGTCGCCGTCCCGGATGTAGGTCTGGTGGAGCCGGCAGTATCCGTTCCGTGCGCGCGCCGGTGAGCCGTCCCGACCGACGAGGTACTCCGCCGCCCACACACCTTCGGCGCGCGTCTCGGATCGGAGGGTCAGCTCGGCGCCGAACGCGTGCACGACGAGTGTTCCGTCACCCGCTTCGAGGTCGATCGTCGCTCCGATGTGCGGGCTCAGCGCGAACCACGCCAGCGAACCGTCCGGGTCGAACACCCGCAGTTGCCCTCCCTCGGCGAAGCATCGCTCGAACTCGTTCCAAGCCCGGTCGCCGGCGGAACGGCAGAGCCGGCCCTGCAGGGATCGGAGCTCCTCGAAGACGAGCAGGCGGGAGAGCGGTGCGGACTCGTCGATCATTCAGGAAGCTCCTGGCCCGCCGCCGCACGCACCATGTACTCCGCGTACCATTCGGGCCATCCGGCATCCTCGTGTCCGATCCTGGCCTCGTGCGCGCCGTGCGCCTCCGCGGCCGCGCGCAGGGCCGCTGCCAGCTCGGCGGGCGAGTCGTATCTCGTCTGCACGATTCGGCCCGGGATCCGCTCGGTGACCTCCTGGACGAGCCATTCGTTGCCGTCCGGGTCATTGAACGCGACCCATGAGCCGTACGAACGACGCTCGGGCGCGAGGCCGGACACACGAGCTGTCGTGCCGCCGTGGTGGAAGACGCCGGTCGCGTCGTGGAAGACGTCGCTGACCGGCGCGCCGGCGCCCTGCAGGGCCGCGCGCGTCGCCTCGATGTCGGATGCCACGAGCTGCAGTCCACGAACCGACCCCGGCTCGGCGTCGGTCACTCCGGCGCCGAAGATGATCGACGTCGGCGAGCCGGGAGGTGTGAACTCGACGACCCGGTAGTCGTCCGAGATGACGAGATCGACGTCGAGCGTCCACCCGAGGCCCGCATAGAACGCCTTCGCCCGGTCGACGTCGCTCACGGGGAGGACGACGACCTCGAGCTTCAGGGCGGCGGTCGCCTCGTCCGTCGCAGTTCCGGATGCGGTCGCGACGGTCATCGTTTCGGTGTCCATGAGAACCCTCTTTCTTTCGTTCGGATGATTCGAGGGTGCCGCGGCTCGTCGGGCGGAGGCGCCCGTGCGACACACTGGCGGACACCCGGGACCGTGGGTTGCGGCATCCGGTGCACCGGGGCTTCCCGGGCGACCGGGGACCGGTCTCGATGGGACCGGGGACCTTCCCGGGGAGTTGCCCGGGCGCGACGCCGCACCACCGGGCAGCACGCTGGATCGGGTACAGCGTCGGCACGGGCCGGCCGCGGAAGGGACACACTGATGAACGAGCAACGGAGGGGTCAGGGCGACGCCTTGGTCTGGCTGATCACGGGAAGCTCCCGTGGCTTCGGCAAGGAGATCGCTGAAGCCGCGCTCGAACGCGGCGACGTCGTCGTGGCCACCGCCCGGCGCGCAACGGCCATCGACGGATTCGCGCAGCACTACGGTCCGGACCGCATCCTGGTCGCCGAACTCGACGTCACCGACGCCGATGCTGCGAGACAGGTCGTCGGCCGCGCCGTTGAGCGGTTCGGCCGTCTGGACGTCGTGGTCGACAACGCCGGGTACGCGAACAGCGGGTCGATCGAGGAGACGCCGGAAGAGGACTTCCGGGCGCAAGTCGAGACCAACTTCTTCGGCGTGGTCAACGTCACCCGCGCGGCACTGCCGGTCATGCGCGCCCAGCGCTCGGGCCTGTTCCTGCAGTTCTCATCCGTGGGCGGCCGCATCGGCGGCACCCCGGGCCTCGGCGCCTACCAGGCCGCCAAGTTCGCCGTCGAGGGCTTCTCCGAGGTGCTGGCCGCCGAGTCGGCCCCGTTCGGGGTGCGGGTCGTCATCGTCGAGCCGGGTGCATTCCGCACCGACTGGCAGGGCGCCTCGATGACCAAGCACCCGGTCGGACCCGACTACGAGACGACCGTCGGCGCGATCCACGCGATGCGCGAGCAGGGCGACGGCAGGCAACCCGGCGACCCGACGCGCGGTGCTCGGGTGCTCGTCGACCTCGCCCACGGCGACCTCGTCCGAGCCGGCGCCGACCTGCCGCTTCGCCTGCCGCTCGGCAGCGACGCGGTCGCCCGCGTGCTCAGCGGCGAGCAGGTTCGCCTCGAGGAGGCGACGGCGTGGGCCGATGTCAGCCGATCTGCCGATTTCAGGGCGGATGACGCGGACGCGGCGGTGGGGGGAACTGCAGCATGAACGACACCCTGACCTGGTTCATCACGGGCGCCGGGAGCGGCCTCGGCGCAGCACTCGCCGAACACGCGCTCGAGACCGGCGATCGGGTCGTCATAGCGGCTCGAAGCGGTCACGATCTCTCCGCGGTCCGTGAACGGCACCCAGAGACCGCGTTCCCGGTCGCACTCGACGTGGTCGACGCGGAACAGCGGCGCCAGGCGATCGCCGCCGCCACTGAGTGGGCGGGCGGGATCGACGTGCTCGTCAACAACGCCGCGATCGACTTCCTCGGCGCGCTCGAAGAACAGGACGAACGCGACATCCGTGCCCAGTTCGAAGTGAACGTGTTCGCACCGATCGAACTGATCCGGCTGGTGCTCCCTGGCATGCGGGCCCGCCGCAGCGGAACGATCGTGAACATCTCGTCGATGGACGGCATCTCCAGCTTGCCGGCGAACGGGTACTATTCGGCGACGAAGTTCGCGCTCGAGGGCCTCACCGAGGCGCTCTGGCAGGAGATCGAGCCGAACGGGCTGCGGGCGTTCCTCGTCGAGCCCGGATCGTTCCGCACCGGCATCGAGCGGCGCACGCATGTGTCGGGACGGACGATCCCCGACTACGACGCGACGTCGGGCGCCTTCATCCGAGCCGTGTCGGCCGTGCGGCCGGAGCAATTCCCCGGTGATCCCGACCGCGCCGCCGAAGCGATCATCGGCAACGTGCGCGCCGCCAAGCCCAGGCATTGGCTGGTGCTCGGCAGCGATGCGTATCGCCGGATCGACGAGAAGCTGAGCCGCTTCCACGCCGAGTTCGACTCCGGTCGTGAGCTTGCCGCATCCACCGATTTCCCGGGCAGCGGGCCGGCGGTGCTGTGAACGCGAACCGCGACGCCCTGAGACCGCCCCCCGTGGTCAGCCCACCGCGCCGAGCGACCGAACCCGGCCGGCCGGCCGCCGTGCTGCCCGAGGGCGATCGCGTCACGATGTTCGAGATCTTCTTCGACCTCGTCTTCGTGTTCGCCCTGATGCGGGTGATCGAGCTCATGGAGACGCAGCAGGGACTGGGCGGCCTCGGCCGAGGGCTGCTGGTGCTGCTGCTGCTCTGGTGGGCCTGGTGCGCGTTCATCTGGCTCGGCAACCGGGTGCGCCTCGACCGCGGTCGTGTGGTCGTCGCGATCCTCGTGGCGATGTCGGCGTTGTTCGTTGCGGCGCTGGTGATTCCGTACGCCTGGGAGCCGCCGTCCGACTGGCTGAGCCCGGCCCTCGTACTCGCGCTGGCGTTCACCGTGGTGCGGGCGAGCTACGTCTCGACGTTCCTCTGGACGTCGCGCGGCGATCGGCGACTCCGCACGCAGGTGCTGATCGATGCGATCCCGCAGACGGGATCGAGCGTGCTGCTGATCATCGGAGCCGTGCTCGGCGGAGACCTGCAGGGCGTGTGCTGGGCTGTTGCGTTCGCGCTCGACTTCGGGGTGGGATGGCTCGTCTCCCGCTACAACGGATGGCGGGTTGCCAGTCCGGCGCATTTCGTCGAGCGGCATGGCCTGGTCCTGATCATCGCGCTCGGCGAGACAGTGCTCTCGTCGGGAGCGGGGGTGGGTTCGGACCTGGATGACGGCACGGTCCACGGGCTGTCGATTGTCGCAGCACTGCTCGCCTTCGTGGTCGTCGTCAGCCTGTGGTGGGCATACTTCCGCGGCCCGTCGGCCGCAGCCCGACATGCCCTCGTGAGTGCGGACCCGATACGCCGCCCCGCGATCGTGCTCGGCGTGGTCGCCCTTGGACTTCCCTCCCTCGTGGCGCTGTTCCTCGTCGCAGCCCTCGTGGTCGCCGCCGCCCTCACCACCGCATCTCGGGAACGCCATGCGACCGCCGGCAGTCGGCAGAAGGAGCACCATCCATGTCCGTGAAATCCACCATCACCCTCCGCGACCTGTCGTTCGAGTGGCCGGACGGGACCGTCGCGCTCGAGCACGTCAACGGCATCCTCTCTGCGGGTCGCACCGGCCTCGTCGGCCGCAACGGCGCCGGCAAGTCCACCCTGCTGCGGCTGATCGCCGGAGAACTCCACCCGACATCGGGACGGGTCGATGCCGACGGCGACATCGGCTACCTGCCACAGACCCTGACGCTGAGCACCTCCACGACCGTGGCCGAACTCCTGGGCATCGACCGGGCGCTCACGGCCCTGCGTGCCATCGAGGCGGGTGACGTCGACGAGCGCCACTTCGACGCCGTCGGCGACGACTGGGACATCGAATCCCGCGCCGACGAAGCGCTTTCGGAGATCGGGTTCTCGGCCGCCGACCTCGGCCGACGCGTCGAGGAGGTCTCCGGCGGTGAGGCCATGCTCATCGCGATCACCGCCCTGCGCCTTCGCCGCACGGCGATCACCCTGCTCGACGAACCGACGAACAACCTCGACCGGCCCAGCCGGGCGAGACTCGCGCGCATCGTCGACGCGTGGCCGGGCACGCTCGTCGTCGTGAGCCACGACCTCGAGCTGCTCGAGCACATGGACGACACCGCGGAACTGCACGCCGGCCGGCTCGAGGTGTTCGGCGGCCCGTACAGTGCCTGGCGGGCATACCGGGACCAGGAGCAGGATGCCGCAACGCAGGCGGCCCGGACCGCACAACTGGCGCTGAACGCCGAGAAGCGCCAGCGCGTCGAAGCCGAGACCAAGCTCGCCCGACGCGAACGCACCGCGAGGAAGACGCAGCAGGACGGCGGCATCCCCAAGATCCTCGCAGGCGCCCGCGTCGGCAGGGCCCAAGGATCCGCCGGATCGATGCGCTCGACCCTCGACGACAGGGTCCGGGCCGCGCAGGCCGCCGTCGACGCCGCCGACTCGCGCGTCCGCAACGACGCGCACATCCGCCTCACGTTGCCCGATCCCGACGTTCCGCGCAGCCGTCGCATCGCCGAGATCTCCGACTGGAATCGCACGATGGTCATCCAGGGCCCCGAACGCGTGGCCCTCGTCGGGCCGAACGGGGCCGGGAAGTCGACGCTCTTGGGCCAGCTGCTCACCGGCGCCGAGTCGATGGGCCAGCGACCGCAGGGAACGCTCCTGACCGATCGGGTCGGGTTCCTGCCGCAACGCCTCGACGGCCTCGACGAGACCTCGAGTGCTCTGGAGAACGTGAGCGTGGTGGCCCCCGGCGTCACACCCGGGGCCATCCGCAACCAGCTCGCGAGGCTCCTGCTGCGCGGGGACACCGTCGACCGTCCCGTGTCGACCCTGTCCGGTGGTGAGCGCTTCCGCGTCGCCCTCGCCCGGCTGCTGCTCGCCGAGCCGCCAGCGCAGCTGCTCATCCTCGACGAGCCGACGAACAACCTCGACATCGCGAGCGTGGAGCACCTGGCCGAAGCGCTCGACGGCTACCGGGGCGCTCTGCTCATCGTCAGCCACGACCAGTCATTCCTGGGCCGGATCGGTATCGACACGGTGATCGAGCTCGACGCAGCCGGGCGAATCCGGCAGGGCGGAGCGCGAGACAACTGACCGAGGCGTCGCCGCCGTGGAGGGGGTGGGGCGTGGCGCAGATCACACGAGAAAACCCCTGAGAACTTCTCGTTCATCAGGGGTTTTTGGTGGATCTGAGGGGACTCGAACCCCTGACCCCCTGACAGTGCTGCATATCGCTTGAGCGCAAGTGTTTGGTTGTGGATGCCGGTAATTATACGGGCAGGGCGGCTGTGCGGACGATGTGGAGATGCCGGTTGGTTGTGGTCGATTGGCGGTGTTTGTGGTTGAAAAAGTACCCAAAAGGGACTCGGGCGTCGACGTGCGCGCCGGCGCGAGCGGCGCTGATCTCCTGGTGACTGGGGCCGCCGGCCGCACTCGGAACTCTCATGCTCGACGACCAGCAACGACCGGCGCGCACGTGCAGGCGACCGACGACCGGACTTGAACCCGTGACCGATGGCTTACGCCAAGCCTTACTCCCCCGGCCCACACACCTCGCGATTCCTCGGGCGATCTCGACCTGATCAGGCTCTTCTCTTCGAACCTGCAACAGAGTCTATCGAGATACCTCGACTCGCCTCGGGCGGAATCGAGTCGATCAACAACCAATAATCGTCCACGCATCAGGTAACTTCGCCTCTCGGCGCCCGTTCTGGTGCTGTTCAATCCATTTTCAACTCGCGGCCTGAAAGCGCCAGCGAATTGCGGCCACGAAGGCAGTCATGGCGGGGTGTCTGGGAAGCTGGAGACACACGCACGCGGATCCGCCGCATATCAACTAGAGGCCCACCTCGACCAGCGCCCGCACGAGAGCGGCGCCCTTCACGACGCGGTCCTCCGCGTCGATCAGCTCTCCGTTGTCCTCCAACTGGCGGATGGGGAGGAACCCCCCAACTGTCCCGCCATGCGCTTCACAGACCGCCGAGAAGCGGCTCGCAGCGTCGGCATCTTGTGGTGCTGCCAGCTCGAAACCCTCCTCCACGCACCGAATACCACTGCCGCTCCTCGAGAGCCGAAGCCACCTGGGCGACGTCTCATACCCGCGGAACCAAGGGTCGTTGATTCGGTCCACGAGTGCACTGGTGCGGTAGATCGATAGCAGGTACGGGTCTCGGTAGTATGCGCTACCCGTCAGAGACGCGGTCCGGAGCATGCACATCGAATATCCCCAGACACCGCGAGTGGATCGGTGCTCGCCGTAGTAGATGCCCGTTGCTCCCTCACGCATTGCCGGGTAGGCGACCATGTAGTAGCGCCAGTCCAGGCGGCCAGATGCGCGGCGGGAGGTGACGAACTCCGCGGCTACGCGTTCCAGGCTGCCCAGCGCAGGGTCATTCGATGCGGCGACTTCGTCAAGCAGGGCTCCGAGCGCCGTGCGCAGTGCGCCGTTCCGCCCACGTCCGGAATGAGAGAACACTTCACGCCATCGAGACGCCTGGTTCGCAGCTCGCGTTCCGAACTGTCTGACCCGCCCGCTGCCGAGATCAAAGCCATAGTCCCCCTTGGCGAGCAGGGCAGCAGTTAGGAGCCCCCATGCATCCGGCTCGGTAACGCGGACGAAGGCGTCGGCCCTCGACGGAAGCGTTGACGGCTCCAGGTCGAACGCGAAGATTCGTCCACGGAGAAGCGGATGATCCTCGAGGCGATGAATCACCAGCTCGAGCTCACCACCGACGAACGATTGCTTCGCCTGCTCGTCACGGAGTCGGTCGGGATTGAAGCCACGGAGTTCATCGAGGGACCCATCCCTAATCAACCGCTCGACAGCGGGAACAAGGTCGGTCATGCGAGCTTCGCGGAGCTCGTCATCCGCGAGGTCGATGAGGTTTCGCAAGACGCGAACCCGCTGGGCGAATTCGTCTGTGCGGTATTGACGGTGGACAAGCACTGCGAGCAGGAAGAGCGTCTCTGCCAAGGAGAACTGGCGGCCGCGACCGCGCTTGATGCCGTATGTACGCAAGCACGATGTAAACAGGTTGGTATCCGCCGCGTCGAAGAGCGGAACCTTCCCGTGCTCGGCTGCGTTCACTGCGCTGTCCGCGTCAGTGAACACGGCCGCGAATGCCGCCCCTACGTCATCAACATCCACCCACGTGTCAAATGCGTGCTCCAGGAAGTCCAGGTGCGGCTCACGCCGTGGGTTGGCTAGGCCGAAAGCCCGCTCCGCGCGCTCAAGAAGGGTTGCGCTCTGCGTCGGCTCCCCGTCCCGCCACTCGCACACTTCGACCACGAACTCGAAATACCTCAGAAACTCGTCGTCGATGATGTCGTCGCCACCGTCGAATTGCCAAAGCACGTCAGTCCACACTCCGTCGATCTTGTGGATAATGCGCTCGAACCTCTCGATGTCGGCCCCGCCAGCGAGCAGCTTCTCGAAGCGGGCCTTGAAGTTCTCGAAGTCGGTTAGCGGCTTCCCCCGAGAGTTCATTTTGATGTACAGCTCGTCTCCGGAAGGCATGTCATCAATTGGGAGGAAGTAGAACGAGATCGCCGGCGAATCCTTGTCCGTAAGGCGTGACCATACGTCATCAAGGTCCACGCGTGCGCGGCCGAGCCTGTTGTGGATGGCGTCCAGCATGACGAGCATGGCCTGCACTGTCGGGTCGTGCCGCCATGAAAACAGATACCAGGCCTGGTTCGTGATCCATTCGGATGGCGTGGTGAAGTCGTCGGTCAGGGGATGCTGCGGGTTCACGAGCTGTCGACAGAAGAGCTCCGCGGTCGGGCGAGTCGCGTAGGTGAGCTTGAGGAGCTCTGCCGCAGCGCTGAGTCGATCGGTTCGCGCCGCGACGTACCAGTGGAGGAGGAAGAGCGTGGTGAGTCGTTGTTGCCCGTCCAACGGCTTGAGCGTCGACTCTTCGATCTCCCCATAGACGAAGTCGAGGTCCAGCGGTTCACCGCCGGCAATCGCTTCAATGAGCGCATCGAGGAAGTCGTGTCGAATCGTCTCGACAAGCGACCCAGTCCTGCCCTGCGCATAGTCGCGCTGGATTAGGGGAATCTCCACGCGCGACGCGCGGCATCTCTCCCGCGGCCGCGCCGAACATTCCGGCGAATGATGTCTTGTGACCCTTCACGCGGCGAACTCCTGTTCGTTCAAATCGGGGTCAGGTCTTAGGTAGGGCGCGACCGCCGAGAGAATCGCTTGTAGATACGCCTCGCGATCCTGGACTCCCCAGAAGTGAATTTGCTGGGCGTCGGCGTCGGTGTAGTACTTCAAGAACACATGGCGCGTGCAAGCGGGGATGTACGAGCCCGTCTTGTCGCGGCTGAGGATTTCCCGTCGCTTGACTTCGAATGTCGAGTTCGACAGTGCGCTGTTGTCGCCACTGGCCAGTAGCGCCAGGTTGGAGATGGTGTGCACGCCGTCCTCGTTATCCTCGTCTCCCTCGGTGAGTGCGTTCTCGACGCGAGCCTTGATCTGATCGAACTGCGTGCCCACTGCAACGATCCGAGGGTCGGCAATTGATGCAAGGACGTCGTCGATCTCGATCAGGAGCTCTGAGCGAAGAACCTCGTCAAGGCTTGGGACGTCGCTGATGGCGCTGCGGTGGAGGCGGAGCCATTCGGCCCACACTTTCTCATCGCGCTTGATGTCGAGGGCGTTTTGCGCGTGGATGTGCTCGAGCGACCAGACGCCACGCGAGTGCGCATGGAAGGAGTAATGCTCTGTCGAGTCGGCTCGGAGCCGAATGGTCTCGACGTTCATGAGGAGGAGGACGTCAGAGCACTTCGATCCTGACTTCTGGTAGTCGAGGTCGGCGACCTGACCTGCAGTGAGGTTCAGGTGTTTGCCGATGAGTTCATCGAGCACAGCCTGGAGCGCGGGCCTGGTCAGTCCCGCGACTGCCTCGAGGAGGCCCGCGAACGTGTGCTTCCTCGTCGCGATCAGGTAGCCAACCTTATGGAAGATGTCACGGTCCTCGTACCAGCCGACGATGAGGGAGTGCAGGGCGACGACGTCGTCCCAGAACGACTGAGGGTCGGCATCGATGGCCGGGCGAAGCGTCTCGAATGTGTAGTAGCGCGGCCGATGTCCGCCGGATGGTGTGCCTCCGAGTCGATCAGCGAGGGTGTCCAGGATCAAACTGATTCGCGTCGGGTCATCCTCACTGCGGGCGGTCACGAACGACCAGACCTCTGGTACCCGGAGTTCGCGTTCGAATTGATCCCATTGAGCCGCGGTCTGCTCGCTGCGATCGGAAAATCCCGGGCGATGCTGAAGCTTCGCGAGCAACTGTGCTTTGACGAGTTCGGCATCCGATAGCGGGATCCGTCCAACGTTCAATCGGGTGAAGAGAGCGATCGAATCAAGTTCCTTCGCGGCCTCGTACCAGATCACCCGAACCGACTCGAAGAGGTAGTCGTAGAACCGGTTTGCGGCCCATTGCTTGCGGTGCTCGTACTGGGCGAACCATTGGTCGATGTGCGTGTAAGCGGCGAAGATGTGATGGAAGTCGATGTTGTCGCGCCGGAGGCCTTCCGACGGATTGTTCAGAAACTCGGCGCTTCCGCCTCGCGTTTCAAACTCGAGCGCGAATCCCGCGCCCGCGTTCTGAAGGCCGTCGATTCGCATGTATTGGAAGATCAAGAACAACGTGGTCAGCCGCTGTTGCCCGTCGATCAACTCCCACCTTCCATCGGACATCGCCTTCACGACGACCGGCTGCAAGTAGTAGGCGTCACCGCCGCTCGCCCAGATATCGTCGAGCAACCGCCCGACCTCCTCGGTACCCCACCGATATCCGCGTTGGTATGACGGAACGAAGAATGACCCTGAGATGTCTCCGACAGTTCGTCGTTCGAGAATCGCTTCCACCCGCCAACAATATGCCGAACGCTCAACTCGCTGGTGGCAGCTCCGATCACCTTCGGAACCTTCTTGGTCGTCAGGTCCTGTTGAACGAACTGGTGAGGGGGTGTCACCTATCCGTTTAGCAGACCCCGATCCGCGCACGAGCCGACATGGAGTGCTCCCCCACACGAGCTCTAAAGGCGCCCGATGCCGTTGTTATTGAAGGTCAGAATGTATTGGTCGTGGACCTTGATCCGCTTCACGTTTAGCCTGTCGGCGGCGAACACGAGAGCATCACCGTCGATGCCGAGATGTTGTGCGACGACCAGTGTGACGATCACATCGGTGGCGGCGCGAAGGGCCCTTAGTCCGGGGCCGATCATGAACTCTCTGTGTGCCAGTCTCTGTTCGCTGGAGTGCGCGACAAGGTTCCGGTGTCGCTTCATCGAGGCGAGCCAGGAGTCGCGATCGATCCTGACCTTCTCCCAGACTTCGTCGCTCAGTGTTTCGAGGATGGCCACGACCCGTGCATGGAAGACGGGACGATTGTCGACATTGAACTGTTCGGGCACCTCGAGACGCGAAGCAGCCTCCTTCATGCCGTTGTACTGCTCGGCAGAAAGCAGGCCCGGTAGGTTCGTCCAAGCATCACTGAGCCGATCCAGAACGGTCGCGAGTAGGAAGAAGTCCGAATCGAGGTAGCCAGGCTGGTATTTGAGCGCTGTCATGATTTGCGGGATTGGCCGCAGGTCATCCATCATGGCCCACCAGCGATCGACGATTGTCTGAGTGTTCGCCCGAGACAGTCGCAGGGGAAAGTCTCGGTAGTCGACGGACTTGGCAGGGCGCGGAGTCACAGTAACGCCGCGGTAGACCTCGATCTCTGTCCCGGCGCCGTTCCAGACCGTAAGCAGGTTTCGTGTCGACGGCTGCTGTGCCGCGACGGTGATGAGTCGCTGGAGTGCATCGAGCTGAGTCTCGAACTGTTCGATTGAAGCGCCACGCTCGCAGCGGAGCTCAATAGGCAACCCGTCAGCTCGGGGAGCATACAGAAGCGACATCGCTGGTGCGCCGTCGAGCGCCGGGACATCGAGCGGATCGTTCGGGAAACGAGCGGCGCCATCCCGCGTGTAGTAGCTGGCAACCGCGTTCGCGTAGTCGTATAGAGGTGTCGCTCTGAAGAGTAGTTCCCCGGGGTCGCCCGATCCGACACGTAGGTCATCGATCCGAAGCTTCCGAACGCCGTTAACAACGACCGGGACTCCGAGCAGATAGAACGGGCCGCGGCCAGACGAGCCGGTGAGCTCAATCGGTTCGGTCGCGGCGGTTCCAGCGATCTGTCGAACAGGCCAATTGGTTCTCGAATCGAGCCACAGGTAGCCGTCTTCCGCTGCAATCTCACCCGCGGACATCGACTGTTCATTCCACCAGCTCACGGCGAGTGGGAATCGAGCTATCTCCTCGGCAGAACGGGGACCCTCTGACACCTTCTATACATTGGCAGACACCCGCACTCGACATCTACTAGCGGGTGGACCATGAACCGTCAGCCGCGCAGGAACGTGGGACGCAAGAACGTCCGAGTTGGCGTGGGTTCGCCTTAGTCAATCCCATCCGGAGGTCCCGCACGTTCAACCAAGCGAGCTCTCCTTCACGTGCGTGCAGAAATCTATTGGACTAGGAACGACCGACATCCGCTCTGGCATCGTCCCGGCGACATTCGCCGCTGTGACGTGCTATCGACGGGCGGGCTACGGCCGATTCGCCACCCTCAATCGCCGTCGCTGTGGACGTCGAAGTGTTGAGCGAGTCGTTCGAGCGTGAACTCCTGTCGGAGCTTGCAAGCGCTGTTCTGATTCGCGAACAGCCCCTTTTGCCAGTAGGCGTCCTTCTGTGGGACTGTACGGATCCACTCGACCGGGACCACCCACTCGGCGTCATCGTGCGCCGCGGTGTTTCGATGCGTATACGACCCGGTAAGGGACTGCGTCGCGAGTGGCACGAGCGCACCATCAACCGGGACTCGTGCGTCGTTGAAGTGGACCGCTGGTCCGGTAACTGTGCCGACACCGACGTAGCCGGTCTGCGGGATATTGACCCATACCCGCGCACCTTCCGGCAGAGCACGAATCGTCTGCGTGTAGAACTTCCCTCCGCCGGCGGAGATGAAGCCTAGCCTGCGGGCGTCGTCCCACGACCGGTCGCCACCGAACGACACGTACCAATCGAGACCGTTCCACGTCGCACGCTTCGACGTCGACTTCGCGCTGCTGCTCGCGGATCGCTCGTCGGATGCCGCGAGCCACGACCGCGCGAGATAGCGTCGATCGTCGTCCTCAATGTAAGTGAAGAACACAGCGTTGATCGGCACCCCGAAGCCACGCAGGTAAGTGACGATCCGCTCCGAACTCGCGTCCAGCGCGGAGGAAACCACGGTCAGCTGCAGCTCGCCATTGAGCTCGTCTGGCGGCGCGACTCCGAACACCTCCTCGAACGCCGCCTCGAACGGCTGGCCGAGGTACTTTTCAGCGATGTCGATGACGTCGTCGCGGGAAAGAGTCGACACCCAAGAGCCGTAGTCGAGCACCTGAGCGACGACCTCCCGTGGTGTGCGATCGCGCTTGAGTTCCAGGACGTGCAGGTTCCCGTCGGCGTCGATTGCCAACAGGTCCAGACGCTTGCCGTAGGGCGTGATGACCTCACTACCGATAACGAGCAGCGCCGTACCAAGCAGCGACGGGTCCTGCCGCAGAAACTGATGAAGTTCGTTCTCCGTAGGAAGCGCTGCCGGTGTGAGTGGCTTCGGATTCTGGCCGTCGATCCGCCACATTCTCATTTCAACCGGCATCAGTCAGAGCCTCCTCGAAATCAGGCGCGTTCGACGAGCTTCTGGAGCTGAGCGTCGTACACGTAGTCCGTGATCTCGCCCGACATGATCATCGCCACGGCCTGGTTGATGGCGTCGCGTGGCACGACGAACCACTCCGTCGGGTCGTAGTCCCGGCCCTTCTTGTCGACTTGCGTCAGGTCGAGGCGCACGTCGGCGAAGACTCGGTGGAGTAGGTGCTCCAGCCAGGACGCCTTGACGTTGTAAAGCCGGTAGTCCGCCACGACCTTAACCGGGGCCATGAGGTACGTCGGCGACTTCTCCGCGTTCTTGATGCGCTGCTCAACGCTCGTCGTCGAGAACCCGATCTTGTGCAGGTCCTTCATGTTCGCGATCAGAGGGTCTGCGCTCAGAGACTGCAGGACGTAAATGTGGCCGCTCTCCACGTCCGCATCGAGGACCTCGCTCGGGTCGTGTCCCGTGCGCGCCAAGACCTGGCCCTGCGCCTCGTACATGCGCGTCATCAGGCTCTGCTTGTACATAGCCGACTCGGTGCCATTCTCGAACACGACCTTCAGGCGCTGCTTCTGCTTCGGCTTGCCGCCGACGACCAGGTCCACGTCCTCGCCGACTTCGGCCACGAAGCACATGACGCCGCTCAGCACGAAGAACACGCCCTCGCGGACAAGATCCAGACCTGTGAAAGGCATCAGCCTGTAGCTGCCCTCGGCCAGCTCTGCATGCTTGGCCTTGAACAGCGGCTCGTACAAGTCGAAGTCCTCCGACTTCACCCGCTGGGCGACCGAGTCCGGCGATTCGGGACGCTTGAGCACCGGCAGGTCCGAGACGTCGAGGATCCCGCTGTCGTCGCCCAGGAGGTCGTCCAGGTCGTCACCCTCGAGCAGCTCGTCGATCGATGTTGGCGCTTCGGGTGCCTCGAGCAGCCCGAACTCGTCCAGGTGTTTGACCGCAGCGGCTCTCTCGTCGTTAGCCCGGAACCCGTCCAGTCGCGCGCCGAGCTTGCGCTCCGCGATCTCCCGGGTCGACGAGCTCGGCACACGGTCATGCGCCTTGTAGAACTCGACAATCTCCAGGAACGCCCGCTCGAGACGATCCGAAGACGTGACCTTCTGGGGCTTCTCCGGCGTGATCAGCAGGTCGTCGTCGAGGATGTCATCCAGGCTCAGCGCGGCCCCAGGTTCGATGAGCTCGCTCTCGTTCATTCGTCCGTCACCATCTGCGTCGCGCGCTTCTCGGCCTCGCGCTGCTGCTTGAGCTTCTGCAGGAACAGCAGAGCCTCCGCCATCCGCTTCTCCTGAGGGTCCTCCGCGCGCACGTCCGGTCGCTTGCCGCCGTGGACCTGCACCCAGGTCTTGATCTTCGGGTAGAGCGCCAGAGCCTCTTCCTCGCTGAACTCGACCCGAGTGGCCGCGATTTGATCCCGGATGATCCTCAGCACCGAGGGCGTGACCGACTTAGACATGACCTCGAAGGCGCGCTGGAAGGGGTTCACCGAATCGATGAGGTTGATGCTGAGCTCGTCGATGTTGACGAACTTCTCGGCCATCTTGATGAAACGCTGGTCGCCGACCGGGCGCACCTCGCCGTTCTTGATCACTGAGTCCACGATGACCTGCTGGCGAACCTCCTCGACCTGCGCCTCGGTGAGGTCCGGGTATTTCTCGCGGATGATCTTCGGGATCAGCACCTTGTTCGCCGTCTCGGCGTCGATCGAGCCCGCGGCCGCTCTGGCGAAGGTGTCGTCCTGCAGGATCGTGGCCTTCAGGTCGTTCAGGTCAGTCTCGACGATCTGCTTCACGCGCTCGGTCGTGGGCTCCTTGAAGCCCTTGATCTTGAGCTCGCCGGGGGCCTTCGCGTCATCGCCGTCGAACTTCTTGGTCTTGAAGGTGAAGTTCTGCGCCAGTACCTGCTCCATCAGCAGCGACGCTGTGATCGCCTTGAGCATGTTGTTCACGGACACCTTGACCTCGCCCTGCGAGGCGTCCGGCTCGGCGATGAGGTTCGTGAACTGCGCGTGGGCCTTGCCCGGACTGTCGCGCGTCACGCGCCCGATGATCTGGATGACCTCAGTCAGGGATGCCCGGTAGCCGACGGTCAGGGCGTGTTCGGCGAAGGGCCAGTCAAAGCCTTCCTTCGCCATGCCGAGGGCGATGATGACGTCCACGGCGTCGCCGTCCTTTGAGGCCGTGTGCGCGAGGTAGTGCAGCGTGTCGCCGCGCTTCTTCTGGTCTGTGTCGTCGACCAGGTCCGCTACCCGCAGAATCTCTCCTGTGTCCGCGCGACGCAGGCTGATGATTCCCGTATCGTCGTCCTCGTCCACGACCTCGCCGATGACATCGAGGATGAAGCCGACCTCCTCGAGCTTGTCCTTCGTGGACTCGCCGGAGTTGACGTTCGGGATGTGCACGATTGTCTTCTTGTCGAGGTCGAGGACCTCGCCGATCGCGTCGGTGTACCGACCCTGGTAGAAGTGGTGGCCAATGCCCAGCGAGCGCAGGTGCTCGTAGCCGTTGAGCTGATCGTAGTAGTTGAACGTGACCGGCGTGAACTTGGCCTCGTCCTCGGGTGAGAGCACCGGCACCGAGTCGCCGCGGAAGTACGAGCCCGTCATCGCGACGATGTGCACGTCCGAACCGTTCATCACGTCGCGCAACAGCGCGCCCAGGCGCGAGGACTCCGTGTCGGCCGAGACATGATGGAACTCGTCGATGGCGAGCACCGTCCCGTTGAACGATTCCGGCGCGAGCTTCTCGAACGCGAAGCGCAACGTCGCGTGCGTGCACACGAGCGTCGCGTCGGGCCCCTCAAGGAACTCGATGAACGCGTCGACCTTGCCGGCAGAAGAACCCGCGTCACAAAGGTTGTGCTCGTCCTTGATCTCCCAGTCTGCCCAGAAGCCGAACTTCGAGAGGTTCGTCGAGGCGAAGGACGCACCGATCGAGCGCTCTGGCACCGCGACAATGACCTTCTTGCGACCCTGGTTGAAGAGCTTGTCCAGCGCAACGAACATCAGCGCGCGGGACTTGCCCGAGGCCGGCGGGGCTTTCACCAGCAGGTGCTGGGCGTCGCGCTGGGCGAAGACGCGCTGCTGCATCTCCCGCATGCCGAGCTTGTCTGTGTTCACTGACGCCTTGGTCTGGGCGTAGGTGACGTTAACAATGTTGACGGGCTTTTTGATCGCGTTCACTTCGCGGTCCTCCGGGATGTCTTGGCCAGGGCCTTCATGGCCTCCTCGGCGGTTATGCGTTCGTACATCACGAACAGGTCGGACAAGCGCTGCTCGTCCGTCTCGTAGCCACGCTTCGAATAAATGGAGTCGACGAGTGCGTCCACTTCCGCGTGTGCCTCGCGCAGGTCGTCAGGCATCTTGTCCGGGTCGTAGAGCTCGGCAAGCGTCTGCTCGCAGTGGTACTCGCGGACATCCAGCACCCGCAGCGCTGCGACCGTCAACCTCTCCTTGACAACGTCTGAGAGCGGGGGCACGGGAAAGTTGTTGTAGACGATGGTGTTCGAGTAGCGGTAATCGGTCTTCATCTTGCCTCCAACCGCCCGTGTCCACGCCATGTGCATTGCCGAGGTCAGCATCGCGAACACCCACGTCTCGGCGTTGTAGACGGCATACGCGAGGTTTGAGACCACGGTGTCGGGGCCGAGATAACCGATTGGGACATAGGCCCGTCGCTCGGATGAGACGCTTGGGACGATGATCGAGTCCGTCGCTCTATAGCTGATCTGAACGAACCGGTGCGGCTGAGCAGCGTACGCTGCCGTGCTGGCAGCCTTGCTCTTAGCGCGGTCTGTGGCCACGAACTCCAGCCGGGATTCGATCGATGGTATCGATCGAGCGTCTGCCACGGAGTTGCCGGGGATCCAGAGGCAGTACCTCTCGCCGTCGTTGATCGCCTCAGACGAGCCCATATACCGCTTGATGAACTGCGCGCTTCGCGGATCAGCCTCGAGCATTTTTCGGCGCTCGTCCGGTGACAGGATGAGGCCGCCGCCGTCGCGAGGCATTGATCCGAACACCATGTCAGGGAGTGCTGCGCCCAGCGGGACCTTACGGCGCTCGATCACAACGTTCGCGCCGTCGGCGAGGTAGCCGTTGATGTTCGTCGCTGCGATTTGCAGGCCTTCGGTGTAGATGTACTTCTGCCCAGATCGAGCAGTACGGAGCCCGATGACAGCGACGGTAACGCCGGCGTTGCGCTTGGCGTTGTTCTCCCACTTGAACGACGTGTAGGCGAAGCCGATCTCTATGCCCTTTGCAAAGATCATCGGGAACATGAGGCCAACATGCTCGCCCTGCGACACCGAGTTCGTCGTGACGAACGCGAGCTCAGCCCGGGTGCCCTCGATATAGTCCGAACCCTTGATGAACCAAAGCGCGATGTAATCGAGGTTCTTCGAGAAAGGGCGTCGCCCGAAGACAAAGTCGTAGTCTGCCTTCTGATCCTTCGTCTGAGTCTTCGCCCCCGCATACGGCGGGTTGCTGATCAGATAAATCTCGCCGCCGTCGTTTGGGCAAACCTCATCCCAGTCGACACGCGTTGCGTTGCCCTGCTTTACCTGACCGGTCTCCTTTAGCGGGATCAGCGGGATCGAGACGCCGAACTTGTCCTTGAACTCGGCGTTCATCTGGTGCTTCGCGATCCACAGCGACAGGATCGCGACTTCGACTGCGAAGTCGTCGATCTCGATGCCGTAGAAGCTCTCGATGTTGATCTTCGACTCTGCGAAGAGCACGGTGTGCTTGCTATCCAGTTCAGCCAGCCGTTCGAGGATCGCGTGCTCGAGCCTGCGCAGCTCCTTGTAAGCGATGACCAGGAAGTTGCCCGACCCACACGCCGGGTCGAAGACCTTGATCGCGCTGATGCGCTCGAGCAGAGCCTCGAGCTTCTTGACCGAGTCGAAGTTCTCGTCGAGCTCGTCCTTCAGAGCATTCAGGAACAACGGCTCGATCGTCTTCAGGATGTTTGGAACCGAGGTGTAATGCTGGCCCAGGTCGCTGCGCTTGCCCGGCGTGACGATCGCCTGGAACATCGATCCAAAAATGTCGGGGTTGATCTCGCGCCAGATGAGCTTGCCGGCGTCGATGAGCTCCTGGCGCGCCTTCTTCGTGAACCGCGGCACGACGTGGTCCGGCGACATCGCGAAGAGCCTGCCGTTAACGTAGGGAAATGCCGCGAGGCGCTTCGGCTTGTCGGACGTGCTGGCAGTGTCGAGTGCCGTGAAAAGTTCGGTCAGAAACTCAGAGGTGTCCGAGCCGTCCGCGAGCGTGTGCGAGCCGACCGCGTTCGTGAATTGGTTCTCCCCGAAGATCCCGGTGTCCTCGGCGAAGAAGCAGAACAGTAGGCGCGTGAAGAAGAGGTTCAGCGCATGGCGACCGTGCGGCTGCTCCAGCAAGCCAGGGTTTGCGTGCAGCAGCTCATCGAAGAGCTTGCCCATGCGCTCGGCAGCCTTGACGTCCGCGTGCGCCTCGGCGACGTACTGCGCCTTCTCCATGCCTGCCCAGGGCAGGAAGAAGGTGAAGTGCTGGTCGATCTCGCGGATCGGGAAGCCGATGGTCTCGTTCGTCTGGGTGTCGGTCGCGACCAGCTCTGCGTAGTCGGTGACGATCACGAAGCGCGCGCTGAAACGCACAACATCGGGCGAAGTCTTCAGCTCCTCGAGCGCTTCGAGCGGATCACCGGCCGTCTGCTTGAAGTAGACGACCTTCTTCTGCGCGACCTCGGTGGACTTCTCTGCGGCGACATTCAGGTCCCCGTTGCGCAGGCGCGTAATGCTGCTCTGAGGCTTCCCATAGGCGAGCAGCAAGTCGAAGATGAACTCGCGATCGTACGTGTCACGACCTGCGAGCGGCGCTACGCGCTCTTCGACGGCCTTGAGGTTCAGCCTTGCCATGAAGACGTCCTGTTCTCGCGCGCGCTGTTTCAGGGAGAACGCAGCGGGTTAACGCGCACTCTGACTTCAGGCTTCGAGGTCGGAATGTCGCGCAGTCTCAAATCCTATCTATGAGCTCGGATGCCACCGGGAGCGAGGTCGCCAGCTCCTCGATCGGGGGCCAAGGCTGAAGTCGGACAGGCTTGTCACGGCCGCCAAGTGAGATTGCGATCGAGTCCAAGGTCTCACTATCACCGCAGATGAGGACGCTATCGCACGATCGGTTCCTGGCCTGGCGCGATTGCTTGACGTCGCTCAGCATTAGGCGCGAGAATGGCGCTCTCGATTCGCGCGGCGAGCCGCCCATCATCGACGGGCAGTCGATCCGCTGGCACACTTGCGAGGACCTCACAAATCGCTATCTGCAACGCCAGAGCATCAGTATCGATGCGAGGCCTGTTCCGCTTCGCGCGGGCGCGGTTCTCCAGCTCGGCGTCCGCTGACAGCCGAGCACGGTTCTTCCGCACATGCACGGCTACCGCCTTTACAACGCGGTCGTACCGCTGCTTCTGATCGGCCCTCCGCACAGCCACCTTCGCAGTCTGGACCGCCGCCGCAACATCCCGGCTCGTGAGCAAGTCGACCCCTCGGCGTCCGTCGAGCACGACGTCGACCGCCCTCGCCCACACCACGTCCTCGACCTGAACGGGCGGCAGTCCCATCCGGTCGCGGGTCGCGACGTAGGCGTCGGCGAACTCGCGCATCCGCACGTGGTGATTGAGCATGTGCTTTGTCAGGGACTCGCCGAAGAGCGTCGCCTGCCGCACGTGCTCGGGGAGTGTGGCATCGCCGAAGAACTCGACGGCGGCTCGCTCGTTGGCGCGGCGTTCGGCAGCGGACGCCGGGTGCAGACGCTTCGGCGGAAGGCCTGCCCGTGCGAGCGCGCGTTTGAGGCGACGGGCAGCAGCGTTCGCCTCGAGCTCAGCCGTGTAGATCTCCGGGTTTGCGCGGCGCGCGCGCTGCAGCTCGGCGCGTTGCTCTTTGTGGTCCGCCGCCCACGCCTGCTTACCCGCCGTGGTGCTCAATGGGTCGGCGTCGCGGCGGGCCGTCGCCCGGGCGTTCACCTCGTCGCGGTGTGAGCGGTAGTAGCGGTTGTAGTACTCGCGCACCTTGCCGCGGTTCGCCTCGACCCAACCGCGTTGGTAGTCCCGAACGCGATCAGGATGCTCCTGCCGCCAGACGCGCACGCGTGTGCGCGCCTTGGCTCGAGTCTCAGCATCGCGACGCTTTCGGGCAGCGGCGCGGCGCATCGAGTCACGGTTGAGCTCACGGGCGCGCTCGAGATGCTCTTCGCGCCACCGGCGGTTCGACTCGCGGATGCGATCGCGGTTCGCCTCGACCCATTTGCGGCGCTGCGCGGCGTGCTTCTCCGGATGCTCGAGTCGGTAGCGCCGATCCCGCTCGCGCTTTCGCGCGCGAGCATCCTCATCTCGCTTGGCAGTGCGGGACGCCGACCCCGGCTGGGGCGCAGCATCCTTGTCGGCCGGGCCACGCATGATCACTACTCGCTCGGTGGCGGCGCCAGTTCGACGACGAGCGCGAGCAACTCGGACCGGTACGCGGTCGGGTCGGCGATCGCTCGCGCGACCGCCTGACCCAGCCGCTCGACATCGGCAGCGGGCAGTCCCACGACGGGCTGCAGGCAGTACTCGACGTCATCCTGGATGCGGTACTCGCCGTTCTCAACCGTGACCTCGGGGAAGTAGAACAGCGCCGCCAGCGCGGTGCGTCCGAGCAGGTCGTCGAACTGCTCCTGCGAGATCGTCATGGCGGGCCTCCCCTGTCGGCGTGCTCGAATGCGACCAGCCTGCCGTGAACGAGAGGTGCGCCGGCAACGCCGTGCCGTGCGACCGTTCTTCAGCTTCGGAGCGCCGCCTCCGCAGCCCGGGCCGGCTCCTGCTCTGCCTCGCGTTCGAGCATCGCGAGAACACGGCGAGTGCGTGACTCTTGTGCGCGCACTCGCAGTAGCCGCACGAGGGTCGCGGGGCCGGCCACGAGGAACTTGAATGCGTTCCAGACACACAGCAGCGCGAGCACGCTGAACCAGCCGCCGTAATCCGTCATTTCAGCAAAGGCGACGGCGGCGATCAGGTATGGGATCGCGAGCAGCATCGCCGGCACCCCCCACTTCAAGCCCCGCCGCGTGTGGATGACGTCGAGCAAGACGCTGGTCGGCATGAAGCGGCGAAGGAACATTCCAGTGCGGACGCTCATGGTCCAAACGAGTGCGAACATGCGGCTGCTCTCCGATCGGTCAGCAGCGAGAACCTGGAGAGACGGCCTGTCAGTCGTCGTGCCATCGCATCGAACGATGGCGAACACATTGAATGCTGCCTAACCCGCACTTTAGACCCGAAGACCGACCCCCGAAAGACCCGCGTTGACGATCGGCACATGACCGCGGGTCGGGTCATTCTCACGATCCGCGATCCGGCGGGCGGCCTCGAGGGCGGCGCGGGCCCGAGTGGCATCCGCTTTCTGGGCATCGGATGTCGGTTGCCCGATGCCGAGCGGACGGCCGCCGACGATCCCATAGCGGTCGCGATACGCGGCGACAGTGGCCGCGTGGCGGCGCCACGCCTCCCCGACGGAGCCGATGGGCGGCGCCCCGAGCGCGCGCAACCACGACTCCCCCGATGCAATCGCCTGCTCAGCCAACGCCGCGGCTCGCGACTCGATGAGGTCGGCACGCTCGCGCAGCGCGCGCCTCGATGCGGCATCCATCTCTCCGCCGGCGATCGGCAACAGCCCTGCGACGAGACGTGGCGTGTGCCCGCTACGTCCGGCTGCGGCATCCTGCATCATCGCTCGCGCAACCCGCGCACGCAGTACTGCGGCGATGTCTGCAGCATCCTCGAAACCGCGCTGGCCGACCACGCGAGCCAGCAAGCGCTCAGCATCCACCAGATGTGCCTCGGCCCGACGGAGCTCAGCCCCGAGCGGCCCGAACCCCTCCGAGCCGACCACTGCACCCGCCTGCTCGCCAGTGAGCCCGCTGCCTCGCACGAGCGCAACCCAGCGCTCCTGCTGTGCGGCGGCAGCGATGGTCTCGTACTCTGCGGCGAGCTGCGCGATCGATCCCCAGGTCTCCTGCTCAGCGGTGACCATCTCGTGCGCCGAAAGTTCCGCACCGACATGGTGAAGCACGCCGACGAGCACCGACTGGGCACTCGCGTCGACATCATCACGGGGCCGGATGCCTCTATGTGCGACATCTGGGCGGTCGAGGGCGACGTACGCGGTGTTCGCTTCGCGGCCGCGGGTCATCGCGACGTAGAGGTTCTCGCGGGTCATGCCGCGGGCGACGACGACGTGCGCGGTATCGGTCGTCAGACCCTGAGCGCGATGGGCGGTCACCGCGTACCCGAGTTCGACGTGCTCGGCAACGTACCCGGCAGGCAAGAGTGTGCTGCTCCCCCACCGGCGCCCCTGGCGCCGCGCCTCGAGCGCACCGTTCCGGTGCGTGGCGAGGACCGTCCATCGGTCGCCGTTGCGCACCCATGCCCGACCGGTCCGAAGACGCCGGTCATTGTGGCGGGTGATGATCATGTCTCCGACCGCGGCGCGGGTGCCGTCATGCAGGCTGACCTCGTGCAGGGCATCCACCCGCCCGTCGAGAATCGAGTCCGTGCGCGCCCGCTCATTCAGGGCTGCAACGGCCCCGTTCGAATCGCTGATCAGCACGCTCACCCGGCCCGCACGGGCGTCGGCCCGCCACGCGAGGTACGCGGCATCCGCCATCTCCTCGGTGTCGCCATCCCGCACGCGGTCGTGCGCGAGATAGCGATCGATGGATGCCTCGTCGCCACGGCGCAGGCCGAGGGATGCCGCTTTCTCCCAGTCGTGCACGAATCGGTGCACATCGACGAGTTCAGGTGCATCGCGCCGGTCGTGCACCAGCATCGCGAACGCGCCGCCCGCATCCACGGATTGCAGTTGGGCGTAGTCGCCGACGAGCAGCACCTTCGCACCTGCCGCCGCGGCGAGCGCGCTCACCCGGTCGAGAGCGAGCGTTCCGGCCAAGGATGCTTCATCGACGATCACCAACTGGCCTGCGCGGAACGCGGCGCCATGGGCGATGTGGTTCTGCCACCACTTCGCGAGGTTCTCGGTTGCTATGGCGAGGTCTTCGGCGAGGACGTGTGCGGCTGCGGACGACGGGGCGAGGCCGATGACGGAGCCGCGGCCGTGCTCGGCCTCCCAGGCGCGCCGGAGCGCGCCCATGACCGTGCTCTTGCCAGCGCCGGCCGGGCCGACGAGCACGTCGACGATTCGGCCCGACCCGACGATCGCCTGCAACGCGGCCGACTGATCATCACCGAGGGAACCGCCGCCCGGCAGGCGTCGGCGGGCGTCCTCGTGCAACGTGGTGATAGCGATCGTCGGCCCCGAGAAAACCGTCGCCCGCTCGCGAAGCCGCGCCTCTGCGGCGATCAGTGCCTCGGAGCTGTAGACGATGGAGTGCTTCGGGCGGAAGACTGACGTGCCATCATCGCGCTGGAAGACGGCCGGGCTGGACGCGAGCTCGGGCGGGGTGATGCGCAATGACGCACGCTCGGCCGCGTCGACGGCGAGTCCGATGATGGCCTCACGATCGGACGCCGTTGCGAACCGGTATTGCATGGTCTGACGTGCGGCCTCGGCGGCGAGATTCCAGTGCCGCCACGTTGCACGCTTCTCGCTCACTGCCTGCAACACTTGTGTGCCGAGGGTTGGAATGACGTCGAGCGGCATGTCTTCCGCCCGCAACACCGGCGGCGAAACATCCGCGGATGCAATGCGCGCCCATTCGGTTGCATCCTGCCCGAGCACCCGCGTTGCACGCTCCCGCCATCGTTGCGTGAGCTCGGCGAGTGAGCGCACGTGTTTCTCGGGACGCGTCGACAGCGTCGCCTGCGCGCGCAGCTTCATGATCGTCGCCCGACTCGGGCGGTGGCCGCGCGCATCCACGTACGCCGCGATGAGGCGATCGGTCACGGCGTCGATGTGGCGCGAGCGTGTCGAGAACTCCGCGACCAGCGTCTCGGGCACCGCGGCGATCGCCCAGGCCGGATTGCGGTCGCGGCCGCGCTCGCGCTGCTCCCAATCGACGCCGAGCGCACGCGTGAGCGCATCCATGAAGAGCGCCTCGTGCATCTCTGACAGCGCCACGACCGCGCCGTGCAACGGGCGGCCGTCGAGGGATCGCCATTTGCCGTCGAGCACCGTCTGCACCTTGTTGCTCACTACGACATGCGTGTGCAGGTGCGGATCGCCCGCGCGACTGTCGAAGTGATCGAACGCAGTCGCGATCAAACCAGCGACCTCGACCTGTGCGACCGCGCCATCGCCAGCCGCGACTCCGGTGCGGGTGGCGGCAACCTCACGTTCCATGAACGCGACCACCTGCGCGACCGCGTCGTGGTGTGCGGTCACGATGATCTCCTGCGTCGCGGCATCTGCCACGCCCCAGAGCACGCTCGCCGACTTCGGCACCGAGAAGGTGAAGTCGAACCCGGCCACGGCGCGCTTGGCGCCCTCGTACTGCGGGAACGAGCGGCCGAGCGGATCACCGGTGACCGGATCCCGGCCAAGCCCGATTTGCAGTTGAAGCTGTTCCTCGGTGACTTCATCGCCAGGGGCGAGCTGCCCGTCGCCGAGTCCGCGGACACCGCTGCCCAACCAGCGTCCAGGCGGCGTGCCCTTCGCCTCGTAGTACCGCGTGAGAGGCGTCGCGAGTGAGCGTTCACCGTCGTCGGCCGCGACTGTGCGGAGCAGGTACCGGAATCCGTCCCCGGCACTCATGACCCGCATCGACACCGTCACCGCGTCCTACCTCCGTCGTCGCGGAGAAGGTGCGCCCTCGATCTGCAAGAGGCGTGGCGATCTCTGATGACAAGATTCGAGCGGTCGGAGGACCCCGAACAGCCGACTGCGACCACCGAGATGTCCGGTACACCAAACTCAATCGGTGATGATACAAGTCTCGCGCGATGTGGGGTTGTCGAGTGGCCGCCTAGAACCGGTCGACACCGGGGGTCGACCCGCTGTCAGTCACCGTCAATAGGATGTTCGGCATGGAGCAATCTTGGGGCAAGGCGCCCGCGCCGAGCGTCATCATGGACCTTTCCCCGATTGCGAGGCTCGACGGCAATGCCCGGTGGGAGTTGGTCGATGCGACCGTCGAAGCGTGGCGAATCCAGGTTGACCCCGCCGCTCGGTTCTACGGCGTCGCAGACAACAGCCTCTACTACAAGCTCGATCCGAAGGGTCGGCAGAAATTGGGCGAGTGGAAACGCAGCCGCAGGGCGCGGTCAGTTTCTTGGGCGGACCCTGAGCTGCTCGAACTCGCGACGCAGTTCAGTGATGCATCGGTCGTAACGACCGATCTTTTCCGTGACCATCGACGCACGTTCCCGTGGCTCCAGGGTACGACCCGAATATGGAAGCCGGTCTTTGTCGCCGGCACCATTCGCTTCGAGCAGCTTGACTACAGCCCGATCCCGGCGGAGGAAGTCTCGTGGCGCATCGAAGAGGCCAACCTCACCCCAAAGGGCTTCGGCGGCAAGGAAGTCCGCGATGCTCTTAGGTACGAGTGGGCGTGCACAAATACTGCGTGTCTTTGGTCCCGGAAGGCCGTGATCGAGGAAGACCCAGCGTTCAAGGACGGCGATGTCGTCTGCCCGTCTTGCTCCGCTCCTGCACGGCGACTGGCGGTCCGTGCGGGAACGAAGGAGATCGTCTTCTTCCTCGAAGACGACGAGATCGACAGGATCCCGCTCGCCGAGCGAGCAGAACTGGTCATCGGACGTAGTCGTGACCTCGGCAGGTATGACGTGCGCGAGGTGCTTGACGGAGCGGCTGCCGCGCGCATCAGCCGCGACCACCTCAAAGTGGTCAACAGAAACGGCCGCGTGTTTGCTGAAGAACTCGGTTCCAAGAATGGAACCGAGTTTGTCGCTGCGGAAGGGCGAGTCGTACGCCTGCAGACCGGAATTCAACAAGCCCTCGCCACTGGCGAGCGGATCGCACTCGCGGGCGGCATACTGAACCTTCGCCTCTCCGGCAAGCACCGGCCCCGAGGTACGTACGAACCCGACTTGACGACTCCACCCTTTCTCCGAAACGAAAGTCACTAACCATGTCGATGTTCACTGACATTGAGCCCGTCGCGGCGCGAGCCATTCCCGTCATCCTCTTGCTCGACACAAGCGGAAGCATGCGAGCCGACGACAAGATCGACGTGCTCAACGATAGTGTTGCCGAGATGATCAGGGAGCTCGCGACGGTTGATGCGGGCCACGGGTCGATCAAGCTTACGCTGATCACTTTCGGCGGGGACGCCGCGCAAGTCCTTCAAAAAAACGTTCCTGCAGGCGAGATCAAGTTCACACCACTCGTGGCCGCGGGCAGGACACCCATGGGGCAGGCGCTCACCCTCGCGCGCCAACTCGTCGAGGATCGGGAGGAGGTCCCCGCGCGCGCGTATCGCCCGACGATCGCTCTCGTCTCCGATGGCCTGCCCGTGCCAGGCCTGACCGACGAACTTGACGCGCTAATCAGTAGCGAGCGCGGTTCGAAGGCGTCCAGATTCGCGTTGGCGATCGGTGCCGATGCAGACCGCGATGTGCTCGCCAAGTTCGCATCCGGCGGCGACGTCAAAGAAGCAAGCGAATCGGCCGAAATCCGGAACTTCCTTCAATGGGTGACTAACACGGTCACCCAGGTGACCTTGTCCATCTTCGAGGCCGATGTGAACCCTCAGTCCCTGTCTGACGAATCGATCCAGCGGCTCCAACAAGACGATGCCTTCTGATATTCGCACCGGCAGCCTCGTTCGCGACGACACGGGTATCGAGTACGTACTAGGCGACGTCATTGGCAAACCCGGCGCCCAGGGCATCGTCTACCGCGTGGAAGGCCAACCCGGCTTCGCAATCAAGCTACTCAAGCGCGAGTCAGACCTGGCTCGGATAGAAGCGGTCAGGCGCCTGCCCCTTGACGGGCTCCGCCTATCCCAACCGCTGTCGCTGATTCGCGACGGCGGGACCGGCTATCTGATGCCGCTTGCCGGTGACATGAAGCCTCTCGCGGACCCCTACCTGCCGCGCGAATTCGGGCCACGAGAGACGAGTGGCGTTGACTGGTATAGGGACACCGGTGGACTCAGGCGCCGTCTCGCGATAGCCGCGAATGTCGCGCAGTGCCTCGCATCCCTCCATGAACGCGGCCTCGCCTACGTGGATCTGAACCCCAACAACGTCATGGTCTCGGATGATGTGTACCGCGACGATACGTGGCTTATCGACACCGACAACCTAACGTCCCGAGCCAACCCCAAGTGGGACATCGTGGGGTTCCCGGGCTATGCGGTCCCCGAACGCGTCACGCGCAAAGCTCCGCCGTCCACCCTGGCGGACGCCTATACGCTGGCCATCGTTGCGTTTCGAATGCTGGTGCTGCGTCACCCGCTCGAAGGCGCCGCCGCTGACGCCCTTGACGGCGACGAGGCCGCAGACGCGATCAACACCGGGCTACTGGCATATGTCGGCGACCTTGTCGACGACTCGAATCGTCTTCCCGCAAGGAGCATGTCGTCGAAGCTATTTGAACTGGCGCTCAGCCGGCGAATTCATGGACTGCTTCGTGAGACCTTTGCCGACGGCAGGCTGGACCCGCTCAAGCGCCCTGGCGCAGGCCGATGGCGAGACGCGCTCTGGCTCGCTCACGACAACGTGGTGGACTGCGCGGCGCGTTGTGGCTGGAGCTACTTCCGCCTAGTCCGTAGCTGCCCCGCATGCGGGGCAGCTACGCAACCCGTCGTGCTGGCGACCGTGTTCCCGGCGTGGGGCGAAACGGAGTGGGCAGACGTCGACCCGCAGGCGCGCGACTCCCTCACGCTCTCATCTGATCGGCCGACAGAACTCGGAGAAAGACACCTCTGGGGCGCGTACCGATCGACCGACCCGCAGGTCACTTTCAGACCCGTGAGCAAGGGGTTCGAACTCAGCGCTAGTGAGGGGCTACACGTCACCGATGGCGCCGGGAAGAAGGTAGCGCGGATTCCCTACCCCGAGACCAGAAAGGAATACCGCGTCAGGATCGAGGCGAGCGGCCGTCCGACGCGCACGATCCGCATCACCGCTGTCGAGTCTCGATGAAGCTCGCACAGCTGGCGTACTCCGACGAGAGGGCCTTCACCCTCGTTCCATTGGCGACCACCACGCTCACCGTGGGATCCCTTGTCAGTCTGGATGTGACAGCGGCCGGAGTGGCTATTCGCCGGGACGCGGAGGTCCTGCTGTGCGAACCTCCCGGCTTCCAAGATGCCGACTGGCTTGCAGATGTCACCGCGAGAGGCGCATATCTCGCAGAGTTGTTGGCCGTCGATGACCCAACGAATCGGAACCGCGGTGAAGTCAAGCTTCGTGTCCTTCGGTACGACGGCGTCGAACGATGGGCAGAGTCCCGTGGCGTCGGCGTCGACGATGGCACCGTCGCGGATGTCAACCGGTACCGCAGGCGCAACGACCCCTCAGATGCGGTGCTGGCATGGTTGAGGTCGCAGCTGCTTCTGGACTCGCCGGATCCTGTCATCGTGGTTGCTGCGAGCAGCGGTCAGCTCAACGGCGCTGGCTTCCGCGTCGTCGGATCAGGCGTCGTTGCCGACATCGCCCTCGACGGTGACAAGCTCCTCATCAGGAGAGTGACCCAGAAGCCTCGGAATCGCGAACAGAAATTCGTCCTGGTCAGAGGAGACCTCGAAATCCGGGATCACACCCGCGTCGGACTCGTGACCGAAGAAGACCGCGAAGAACTACGACGGCTGTCATCTGCAGAGAACGCGTTCCTAGCAATCTGGAACGAGTACAGCCAGCTCGAAGAGAAAGCGGCGCGGGAGGCCGCACAAGACATCGGGTGGGCAGCGTACGACCGATACCGCATCCTAGGAGATGGGTCAATCGAGTTTGACCTTGTGCGGAGCACTCAAGCCGAAACGCTGCTCGATCGGGTCGGCGGCGGCACCTTCGGCCTCGAGGCTTCCCTTTCACGGAGCTTCCTTGACGATCGCCGGAAGCCCGACCGTCGGTTCGGGGAACGCGCCCGATCCGCCGACAGCGGCTTCGTGATCGGCGAAGCGCGCGCGACCGAACGCGGCACCCTCGTGCTCATGCCAGACCGAGAAGTCAAGGGTGGTGATATCCCCGACAAGGGGGAACTCTACGGCGTCTACACGACCGACTCGATTCGAATCGGCCGACGAGATGCGGCCCAACAACGAGTCTCCCTTGCACGAACCGCGCCGACACGCCAGCTGTCGCTGATACTCGCGGGTCGGCGCCCTGACCCAGCCGGGCGGTTGCAGCACCATGCCCCGCTGTCCGCACGTGTTCGCCATCTGCTGGGGGGAGAGCCAACTCCGGCACAGGTCGAAGCCATCGACCTCGCGATCAACTCTCAGGATCTGGTGCTCATCCAGGGACCGCCAGGAACTGGAAAGACTCGCGTCATTGCTGCCATCCAGGCGCGGCTCGCCGAACTTGGCAATGGCCAGCTAGCGAGCAATAAGCGAGTGCTGTTCGCGAGCTACCAACACGACGCAGTCGAAAACCTCATTCAGGCGGCGGACGACGGGGCTCTGCCGGCAGTGAAGATTGGCTCTCGACACCGCGGCGCAGAGGACGACGCATACCTCCAAGCATGGGTTTCGGACCTCCAACAGCGGCTGGAAGCCCGGTACGAAGGCGAAAAGCCGAGTGAACTCCTTCATCAGCTTCGCAAACTCCGCGAGAGGGCCACGGCCTACAAGGCCCAACCGTTCGACGTTCCGGGAACAGTCGACCTACTCATGTGGCTATCCGCGACGGCAAAACTGATTGATGGTGCTGTCGCGGGGAAGGCGAGGCGACTCGCAAAGCGAATCGAACAAGAACTCGGAGGCGGCGGATCCACGAGGGCGCACAAGCAAGTCGAGACCCTCGCCCGGCGCCTTCGCTCGACGCCCGATAGCTTCGCCGACGATGGTCGTGAACGCGCGCGCGACGCCGCACTCTACACGCCTATCCGAGAGTTGCTGGATGACCGCCAACGCACAATGCTCGACGACGCGGCGACCGCAACCGACGTGCACGCGGCGTCGACGAACATGGAGATCATCCGGCGAATCTTGCTCGACAAGGTCCGGAACGCGCGTGCGGCGTCCAGCATCATCGCCGTTCGTCCCGAAGTCCATGACCTGCTTCAACGTGCAATCGACGCGGTCGAGGCCGAGGTGCGAGCCTCGACAAGCGATATCGACCTCGCAGTCGAGGACTACCGAGATGCTGTTGCTCACCAACCAGGGGCGATCCGCAAGTCACTGCAGTCGCACTCCCGAGCGCTCGCGGCAACGTGCCAGCAGTCCGCGTCGGGCGCCATGCGCGACGCACACCTGGGGCTGTTTGACACGGTCATTCTGGACGAAGCTGCCCGGGCGAACCCGCTCGACTTGATGATCCCGATGAGCCTCGCGCAAAGCCGCATCATCCTTGTCGGCGACCATCGTCAGCTGCCGCAGCTTCTCGATGACGAGCTCCTACCCCTGCTTTCCCAGCGACACGACAGCGACGTCGTGGAGCTGACCTTGCGGCAGTCAATGTTCGAGCGGCTCTTCACCACCCTTCAAGAACTCGCGAGGGCGGATGGGCACAAGCGAGTTATCACACTCGATCGGCAGTTCCGCATGCACCCCACCCTCGGTAGGTTCATCAGCGAACAGTTTTATTCGCCATTCGGGGAGCACTTGGAGAACGGCATCAATGATCCCGGCCGCTTCCGGCATGGCCTTGCGCAGTACGGTAGTTCAGCTTGCGGGTGGATCGATGTACCGGCCTCGGCTGGAGCGGAGCAACGCGTCGGGACGAGCATCGCCCGCCCTGCGGAGGCCAGGGTGATCGTCACGGAACTCGTGGCCGCGCTAAGGCAGTCTGACGAGTTGACATTTGGGGTCATCACGTTCTACTCCGGGCAGGTTGACGAGATCTGGCAGCGAATGCACGAGGCGGGTCTGGCGGTTCGCAATCGGCAGGGCTTGTGGGTCACTAACCCTGCCGCGCCATTCCTCTACACCGCGCGTGGCTTCCCCCGCGTACGTATTGGCACGGTCGATGCCTTCCAAGGCCGGGAGTTCGACATTGTGTATCTGTCGACGACACGGTCAAGCCCGGCTGGGGCTCGTAGATCCGATCCGTTCGGCTTCCTCGTGCTGCCCAATCGCGTGAACGTCGCGATGAGTCGCCAGAGGAAACTCCTCATCGCAGTCGGTGACGCGGCGCTTGTGACCTCAAGTGTGGGTCGAGCCGCGGTCCCGCCTCTGGCCGCCTTCCACGAGTTGACAGGGGGCTCCGATGGATTCCGGCGATAGCCGCGACCTGCCGGCCTACCTGCTGGGACGTTGGCCGTTGCAACGGCGACATGCGCTTCTCACGCCCGCGGTCAGATGGCGCGTGTTCATCGAGGACCAGCAGCAGATCGACAACGACGTCATCCTGAACACGGTGCTTCGCATTCGCCAGGCGGGCGAAAGGGATGCGGCGCGCATCGCGGATCTGCTTCAGTTGCCTGAAGATCTGATCCTGTACCTGCTCGCTACGGCCGACCAACAACGGCTGGGTGCGGCAAACTCCGGTCAGGCGGTCGTCGCTTTGCGTTCGACAGTTGGCTGGGTCTACCGCGACGCCGTGACGGGCGAGCTGTGGCCCGAACCCGGGGAACAGGTCGAGCCCCTCGATATCCGGTTCACGGGCCGGTTCAGAGCCAGGTTTGAGATGGGGACGGCAGGCCGACGAACCTCGATTGACTCGCTGCTGCTCGACTCGCGGGAGTCAGGACAGTTGATGCCGTCCGCGACCGAGCTCGCGCGTTTCAGCCGATCCAGCGATGCACACAAGAGGACTGCCGTGATCAGTTCGGGAGAGCATTGCCTTGTTGTCAGCCCGGTCAGTCGGGACAAAAGCGGGCTTGCGGTGCTCACAACCCAGGATGCGCCACAGTTGAGCTTGGGAAGACTGCTCAACAGTGCCCGCGAGCAGTTCGAGTCAGTCGCCAGCTGGGCGAACGAAGTCCCGTTCGGAGCGGAGGAAGGCAAGAAGTCCTCGCTCGAAGTCGCACTTGACGAACTTGCCGCTCTGCTTGGAAGGCTTGGCATCGGTGACTTCCGAACCCTGGCTTCCGCGCACGTCGTCAGCGTGATCGAGCTAACGCTCGGTCGATGGGTGGATGACTACCGCTACCGGACCGGTCTCGATGGAACGGCCGGCCGGCTGTCAGAAGATGTGGCGCAGCTGGTTGCCACGATCTATGGCTTGTCGCAGGACGAGGTTCGTCGCTGGGCATCGTCGCCCCGGTCTGACTGCCGGCGAAAGGTAGTTGAGCTCTTGGTCGCACGCGGCCGGTCGGCCGACCCGTTGATCCGAGAAGTTGCGTCGGCAACCGCCCGATACGATTCCTTGGCGAGCAACGATGCTTCCGCGAGAGATCTAGAAAAGCTCGCACACGCGGTGCTCGACCTGGGGAGAATCCTGACAAGCGAGGAATGGAGCGCAGATGGCCAATCGACGGGGTAGGGGAAACCCGCCACCCCAGCGCGCGGCACATCGCAGCGCAGTGACCGATGCCCGCAAGGTGGACGAGGTTGAGAAGGCGCTTGCTGAACTGCCCGACCTCCCGGAGGAGGTTGCGGAGGAGGTATTGCCCGTGGAACCCGAGGCAGTCGAGGCCGACCCCGCCCGACTGAAGCGGTTGTATGACCAAACTAGGCGGCACTTCGACTACTACAAGCGTGAAAGCGACAAGCTCTCCGCGAGGGAAGAATCGCTCCGCGAGCGAGAGTCGGCAACCAAGGAACATGAGACCGAACTAGCCGGCCGCGAGGCTGAGCTTGCGTCGGCTGAGAAGGAAATCGCCGCGCAGCGCCTGTCTGCAAAGGCGGGCTTCGTTGACGACCTACGGGCAGCTACCAAGGAAGTGTCAGGCAAGCTCGACGCAATGCTGGTCGATGCCGCGACCTGGGGTGCCGAGGGCAAAGCGAAGGCATTGGCCGCAGCATCGGCTGAACAGGAGCGGCTCGATGTGGAGCGTGCACAGCTCGCGACGGAGTGGGAGTCGCTCCGGAGGTTGCAGGCGGAGGTGCGGGCGCTCCAGACACAGGTTGGCTCCGAAGCTGAGTTCGTGAAGGCTATGGAAGGCATGCTGGACGCCCGAATCCAGCGCCGGGTCGAGGCTGCAGTTGTGTCGCTCCGAGAAGACCTCGAAGATGCAACAGGTCAGTTGGAAGCTGCGCGCGAACGAATCGGGGCGAAAGAGGCGGAAGTCCAGCGTCTCCGCAACCAACTAGCTCAGTTCGGCGACGACCCCGAAGGGCTGAAACGACGAGTCGAAGATCTATCACAGAAACTGCGTGAGCGGAAGGATGAGCTATCCCGCAGGCCTCCAGAGGCCGAGATTGCCGACTTGCGCGCCAAGGCGTCCCGTGTTGCCGAGGCTGAAGGCGAAGTTGCCTACTGGCGTGCCCTGCATGACCAGATCGACTCCCAACTCCGCCGCTACCTGGTCAACGTCGGAGAACTGGAGATCGTCCGCGACGAGCGCGACGCCCTAACGGCACAGCGCCAAACACTTCGGCAGGCAATTGCGCAGCAGAAGAACGACTGGGAGGAACTCCAGACGAAGGAAAGCTCCGCCAGGCCGTTCCCTGCGTGTTCGACGTACGACGAGGAACCGTCGCTCACGCGCGAGGTCCCTGGCCGCGAGGTCGATGATCTGGCAGACCTCGTCGACGAAATCCGCAACCGCATGGCGACGAACTCCTCGACAAGCTTCTTCTATTCGGAAGCGGACGTGCGAATCTTCCTTGCCGGCTTGGCAGCGAGTCGCCTGCACCTCCTGCAAGGCATTTCAGGCACCGGCAAGACGAGCCTCCCTCGCGAGTTTTTCAAGGCACTCGCCGGCGACACGGCGGTTCAGATTGTGGAGGTGCAGGCAGGCTGGCGAGACAAGGACGACCTCTTCGGCTACTACAACGCGTTCGAGAAGCGCTTCGCCGAGAGCGAATTCACGAAAGCCCTATACCGGGCGCTGCTGCCTGCCAACTCCGATCGTCCGATGGTCATCGTCTTGGATGAGATGAACCTGGCGCATCCTGAGCAGTACTTCAGCGTGATGCTCTCGCTGCTCGAAAACCTGGAGACGGGGCAAGCACGCCTTGACCTTCTAACGAGCGAGATCCCCAACCTGCCTCGGAAGTTCGAAGGCTCCAGGCTTCCGCTCGCCCGCAACGTCTGGTTCGTCGGAACAGCGAATCACGACGAGACGACCGTGGCGTTCGCCGACAAGACCTACGACCGCTCACATGTCCAGGTGCTGCCCCCCAACTACGAGCGTTTCCGGCCGACCATCGTCGGTAGGGCTGAGCCGATCTCGTTCCACGCGCTTGATCATTCGTTCAAGCGCGCGGCTCGTGACCACACCAACGAAGTGGCCGGTGTGAAGGAATTCCTCGCCAGCAGCATGCGCGAGGAGTTTGCGAAGTTCGGCGTCGGGTGGGGCAACCGTCTTGAACGGCAGATTGAGCGCTTCGTCCCGGTGGTGCTCGCAGGAGAAGGGGATCTGACCGAGGCGGTCGACCACCTGATTTCCACGAAGCTCGTGCGCAAGCTCGAAGACCGCTTCGGCGTGCGGCCCGAAGATCTTGAGTCCCTCGCCGACAACATCGAGATCCACTGGGATCAGTTGGAGCGCGCCGGCCATCCGAGCAAGACCCTCGAGGGCCTTCACGCAGAAGCAAGGAAGCTGCGCGGCGGTTTCGGCTCGTGACCGGAGTGCATGACCGTGTGACCGGGGCCCGGTCACCACAACGGGCGGGTTGGTCGGGTCGGTGGGCTTCGCTGTCGGTGCACCAACTCGATATCGCCAGTGGAAGTGATTCGCGCGATTTCGCAACTTCAGAGGATTTGGACGCACTTGGGTTGCTCAGGCAGTCGCTGGCTGCAGCGGCGGATTCGGATTCGTGGGCTTCCATGGTCAGCACACCGCTCCTCTCGGGGCATGACGAAGACACGGTTGATCTGGAGCAGCGCGAGAAGTTACTTGCTGATCGACTGCCGTCAATCGCACACATCACTGAGCGTTTCGTGACCCGTCTCGGCGAGCGGTCGGAATTACTCCCCGTCGCTCGCGTGAAACGACCCGCCAGGCGGGCGATTGAACGCCTCGCAGCCCACACCGAGGACTGGGCGGGCAGGACGCTTGCGGGGCCGGTTCCGCGTCGTGCCCTTGCGGTCACCCGCGAGCTCGACGCGAATCTCTACGAGAACCGCATGGTCACAGAACTCGTCCACCCGATCCTGAGCACTGCGATGGTGACGAGAATTCGCCGACTCCGGCGACTCGTTTCCGACCTCGCCGACTTGAAGGATGCTCAGCACGTCGGAACCCACCGGCGAACCAGCCGCCTGTACTCCTTCTGGGGAGAAGACGCGTCGAAGGCTGCGGAGAATCATGTCCACGCCGGCAACACTCTCGAGGTACTCGAGAAGGTCGCCGCATGGATCCAGTCGCTCCGCGCGAGCACACTGTCCCGCGCGCTCAAAGGCAAGGTCACGGGCCAGCGCAGTTTGAGGCGCACGAACGTCATCAACAACGACCGTCACTATCGGTCGGCAGGCGAGGTCTGGACAGCGTACGAGCGTCCGGAGGTCTTTGAAGAGTCTCACGATGAGCGTCAACGGCGGCTCACTTCCCGCCACAGAGCATTTGACCAGTACGTGCTCGGACTCGTTGTCCGTGGCTTGCGCAACCTGGGATACGCACCGCTGGAGCAGCGTCTGCCCGCACCCGGTGGCCATGTCGACTTGTCGGGCACCTGGGGGACGGCCACGCTGCACCGTCGATTGGACGGTGTTCTTGAACTCACTTCTCAAGGCGTCACGACCCGCTTCGTACCGCTCCTCGACCTCGTCGGGCCTGATGATGACGCACTTGCCGTCGCACTCCGGTGGTCCGAGCTGCGGGACATAGTCGATCGGAAGACAGTGGTCGTATATCTTGGCGCCTCCACTGCGATCCGTGCGCATCCAAACAGGACGCTCGCGGCAGCGCTGAGCTCCGCAGTGGACGACGGGTTGGAGCAGGGTGGTCACCTCACAGGGATCCCGGTGTCACCTCTGGAGACGACGAGCCTGGAGCGTGTCGCACGCGGCGTCGCGCTCGCAGTCCTCACACCGCCCCTGATGGCCTATCCGCCTGCGCTCAATGTTGCTGACAGCGCCTTGCCCCAGAGAATCGTCGACCACCTCGCGGCTGCCAACATCGGAGAGTCAGGAGCCCCGTCGGTCTTCCATCAGTCAGGCAAGACCTTGAGGTTGCGACGGCCGCTTGTCGCTGCGGAGCAGGCGAGGCTCACGGGGGTTGTTGGCGACCTGACGGCGGCGACGAGGAGCACCGGTTGGCAACGTGACCTCGGCCCATCAATCTCGCTGCTGCAGGCCGCGTTCGACAGTGCATCGACCCAACTCGCTCCCCTTCTTGGGTGTCCCGTGTGCTCCGCTGTCGCAGAGCCGAGGCAGTTCACGCGGGATGGGGACGTGTTCTTGATTGAGTGCCGATCGTGCAGCACTCGCTGGGGACACGAACGGTGTGGAAACTGCCAAGCGAGGATCCCGATTGTCGAGCCCTCCCAGGAACTCCTCAACCCAGAAGTCGCCGGACCGGGTTGGGTTGAGCGAGTGTTCGGCCAAGAAGCGCTTGCTTCGCCTTGCTGGGCCAGAAAGGCTGCGAACCGGTATATCTGCCCCGAGTGCCGCGTATGCCCGCTCAAGACCGATGCGCTTGGGTCAGAGTGCGGACGCTGCCATCGTGCCGAAGTTGCGTGAGCATCCGCCTCCCAGTCCCCTATCCGCGAGACCGGCTGTGAAGGGTACTGACTACAAAGGATGACGGCCTGTGCCGCCGCCGAGCACTCCTGCGAGGTCGTCCCCGAGCGCGGGTTACGCCGTTCAGCATAGGCCTCGCCTCTCGCGAGTACTCGCTGTGAGGCAGGGCCACAGGCCGGGCCCCCGCTGGCAACCTTGCGATTGTCAGCGAGGTGCCCTACGAGGGCCGATGCTCCAACTTGAACTTCCGTGTCCTTGGCACGCATGAGGCCAGCCAGTCATGGACAAGCTCTCGCCAGCGCTCTGCGTCCGGGTTCTACGTCATCGTGTGGTCCGCATCGAACTCCTCGAGCCGAACGACGCTGCGACGGATGCTACCCAGGCGAGCAGCAACGCTCAAACGAAGAGCATTTGGCATTTCTCAGAAGTTGTCTAACCGCCCATACTCAGGGTTTGATGTGGTCGGCCTCCATCGTCCTGAGGTCGAAGACCATGTCGCCCGAGCTGTTGCCGGCGCCTTGCACTTGGTGCCGTCGACGCAGCGGCCCGTCTGACGCTCGTGGCCCGTCGTTCTTCGTGGTCGAGCTGTCGCAAGCTGGGGTACACCTATGCCAGTCGTGCACGCGCCGCTTCGCGCACGAGTCGGTTTGGGTCGTCAACGATGATCGGGAGGAGAGGGTCGCTGGCTGCGGCTTGTCGCACATATTCCAATCTGTCGTCGATACCGCGAAGACCGATTGTGGAAAGCAGTTGAGGGGCACCCCCTGGGCCGGTCGGTGTCCAGTACGGTCTCACGCCGAAGATGGGCACGCTGGAATCTTTCTCATAGGCCTGCAGCCACTGGCGCGCCATGCTCGCCTGCATGCCGCCCGTCGCTGCCAGTTGCAGTGCGACCTCGCGGTTGCGCGCCTTCGCAGTTAGATCTTCGTTGTCGGGCTGGATATTCGTTTGTGGTTTGGCCTGCGACATCGCGAGGCCAATGACCGCTGAAACGATGCCTCCAAGTGCCCAGGGAATCCCCGCGGCGAAGCTGTCCTGTGCGAACGAGAAGAAAAAGAGAAGGAGCCCGGCGATGAAGAACAAGCCGGCGAAGATTTGTCGCATGGCGGCCATTGAACCACCACGGTCGCTGAAGCCGATATCCCCCGAAAGCGGAGTAGTGCCGTCTGGCAGTGGGATTGATGAGTGCGCACAGGCACCGGCAACGCTCGAACCGGATTAGAGCGAGGGGACGGCAAATCGCCGCGCTCCCCGAAGCTTCAGCGGTGGCCCTGTTCCCAAGCAGTGTGCGCAACTGCAGCACCGCGCTGCGGCAGATCACCCTCCGACACAATCAGCCAACGCGGTAGCCACGGCAGCTCGCCAACGCTCGGGGTCGGAGTTCCACGTCATCGTGTGGTCCGCATCAAAACGCTCGAGCTGAACGAGATCGGGTCTGCGATCTCGAAGGTGCGCCGCTACCCCGATCGGCGCCGATGTATCAGCGGATCCGTGGAGGATGAGCGTCGGGGCGGTGAGTTCATTGGCACGCGTGATCCAATCGAAGCGGCGCAGCCCGACGGGCGTACCGAGACCTGTGATGCGTGACAACTGCCGGTTGTCGAGCCACGGCACGGCGAGCGCGCCGGTCCACGCGGGAAGCCCTGACCGCCTGCAGTTCGCCTTGATGGTCGAGACCCAGTCGAGCACCGGTGACTCGAGCACGAGCGCGGCGGCGATACCTCGAAGCTCGGGGCCCACGGCCAATTGCAGTGCAATGCCAGCGCCCATCGACCATCCGAAGAGGATTACTCGGCTCGCGCCGTGCGCGAGCGCGTAGTCCACAGCCGCCCGCACGTCGTCGACTTCCGTTGCACCGAGTGTCGACCGTCCAGAACCCGTCCTCGGACCTTCGCCGTCGTTCCGGTAGCTCACGACGAGCGACATGAATCCGGCCTCGGCGGCGACCTGCACGCCGCGGAGCGTTCCGGCACGGGGGCTTCCGAGACCGTGAATGTGGATGGCCCACGTCGTCGATGAGCCAGCTCGAGGGCGAATGAGCCAGGCGGGAGCCGGGCCGGCATCCGTCGGGATGGCGACGTCCGATGCCTCGAGCCCCGCATCCTCCGGGCTCGAGAAGTAGATGCCGCTCCAGGATGCCCGTTCGCCGACTCGGAGACCTACGCGGGGGTCGCCCAATACGTCGCGGCCGACGAGCCCGAGACCGAGATCCTCGACTTCGCTCGACAGCCGAACCAAACCCCCGTTCTCGAGCAGGAGGCAGTAGCGACCGGGCGCTGCCGTTTGCGGCGTGTGATCGAGCGCAACGATCGGCCGCTCTCCCGAGTCGTCCACCCCACGAATGGTGAGGTGGTATTTTCGACCGCCCACAGGAGTGGTGAGGCGCCTCGCGATACCCAAGCCCAAGCCTCCGAGCGCGACGCCGACCGAGGCAATCGCGCCCGCTACTCCCCACCCCACTCTCATCGCTTCTGCTGCCCCCACCCGATATGCGGGTGCTCGCGTGCCACCGATGCAGCAGCACCCGATTCCGCTCCGAGCAGATGCCGTTCTGCCCGCTCCACCAGCTCCCGCTCCCCCTCACTCACTTCGAACGCCACCCGCGTGTCGATCATCGCGTCGCGGATCTCGACAACCTGGCGATGCAGCAGTGTTTCGCCGTTGTCGGCGTGGAATGAAGCATCCTCCCTCTGGCTGATACCGGGTCGGACCGCGATTGCTCGAGCCCACAAAGGCTCGAGCTCCTGCGTCAGGGCGCGCGTTGTCCGTTCGCGAGATCGCGCCTGCAGGCTTCGGGCCACCGGCTGGCCAGCGAAGCCGAGGCAGAGGAACAGAAACGTGAGTAAGTACAGCGGGCCGTACGCGACGGAGACGGCAGTCATCGCGTCGAGGTCCCCGGCCGCGTGCGCGATATCCATCGTGATGACGACGGCGGTGAGCGCGAAGCCGAAGATGCTGCCGATGACGAGCGAGGCCGGCGGCAGAAGTTGGACGCCCCGGTTGATTCGCAGCTGACGAGACGCAAGAACGGCCATCGCCGTGAGCACGATCGCGTAGTAGACGAAGTGGATCATCGAGTAGGCGGCGGCGGCCGCTTGGTCTCCGAGCTCGAGCATGAGGCTTGTAGTGGTCGAACGCCGATCGATGCGAAAGAACGCGGCGATCGCACAGACCAGGGTGGTCGCGAGCGCGGGTGTCCCGAGCGCGAGCTGTACGGATCGCGGCTGGCGATCGGATGCCTTCATGACCCCGCGACCGAGGAAGAACACGCCGACCGTCAGGGCGAGATCGGCCACGAGGGTCAGGAGGTTGGTCCCGCCGACAATCCCGTCGAGAGCGATATAGACCGAGTCGATGTTCAGCGTCATCGCGATCGCGATGAGGACTGCGGCGTAGGTGATGGTGCGCTCGCCACGTCCCCGCCGCAGAATGAGCAGGCATGCAAGCAGCAGCCACATCATTGCGGAGACGAGGGCCGGAATCACCCGAAGATCTCCAGGAACCGCGACTCGTGCATCGCTGACCCGCGAATGGCGGCAGCCAGTTGGTCGGCGAGCGATTCCGCGAGAATCTCGTCGGCCGTGTTCAGATCCTGTCGCCTGAGTAGGCGCCGCCTAGTCTCAGGCGGGATGTCCGGCAGCAGGAAGTCGGGTTCCGCCGGATCATCATCGTCACCGTGATCGAAGATCATGTGCGCGAGCTCGTGCAAAACAAATTGCTGTCGATGCAGCACCGACTCGCTGTGTGCGTGAAGTACCAGATCTTCTGCGTCCGTCTTGAGCCAGATCGCGCAGAGCCCGTCGTGGTCCCCGAGCTCGGAGAGTTCGATGATCCGCAGGCCGCGCCCGCGCCGGGACTGCACCGCACCGACCAGCTCGTCGAACGTGAACACGTCCCCGAGGGCGAGTTCGTCGAATGCCGCTGACACGGCCGCCTCGCTGTTCACGGGTCGTCACCTCCGTTGGGACGAGTTATAGGGTTTCGACGCCCGGGCGTATACGCGCCGTAGGCCTACGTTCTTGTGATCTCCTCGTCGAGGAACTTGCTGATCGCCACGAGCGCGTTCGGCGAGATATCTCCGAGTGTGCGAGCGGCGTACGACTTCACGCGAGCGGCGCGCATCGAGCGAACGAGATCGAGCTGTGCACTCACCCGCTCCGGAGCTTCCGCACCTTCGGCGCCCACCAAGAACTCGGTATCGACGTCGAAGTAGGCGGCGAGACCGTCGAACAAGGCGCGGTCCTGGACGTACCGGTGGCCGTTCACCATGTACGTCCAGCGGGATCGCGACAGGTTGATGCCGCGCTCTTCGAGGTACGCGGCGATCTGCGAGTAGGTCGGCTCGGATCCAGTTTCAGCGACCGCGACGTCGAGGAGGAGCCTGAGGCGCTTCGCAAGGTCCTCTGCTGCTGCTTTGCTCTCGTCTTCGTTCATGTCTCGCATCACCATCACCCTCGGGATAGGTCTGGTTTCGCTGATCTGTTTCGCTCGCCATGAATGCGTTGGGCATGCTCAATCTACCCGTTGAGCATGCTCAACGCAACTATTGCGCATGCTCAAATCGCGTGGTAGGAACGAGGCGAAACAGAGGTTTGAGCATGCTCAACGAGGGAGGTCGGAGCAAGTTCAGCACTCCCGCGGTGTCCGAGCTGTTGTTGCACATGCGGGGCTCCGCGATGCCGCTCACCTACGCCCGGAGCATCCCGGGCGCAGACGGGCACACCTATGCGTCAGCTGCGCGCACAGCGCGCGCGGCGTTCGCTTCGAAGGGTGGTCACCGTGTCGACGAAACCGCAGCCGCATCACGTCTGGGAAGCGAAGCTCGTCGAGCTGCATGAGCACCTTGTCGCGTCAGTCGAGACGCTCGTGACCGGCGACGAGTGGAAGCGTGCCCTCGAGTTCGCCGCCCGATTCCGCACGCGATCGTTCAACAACACGCTGCTGATCTGGTGGCAGCACGAGGCCGCCTACCGGCAGGGACGCATCCCCGACCCGATGCCGACGTTCGTTGCCGGCTTCAAGCAGTGGCAAGCACTGGGCCGCCGAGTGATCGCCGGACAGCGCGGGTACATGATCTTCGCACCGCTCACCGCGCGGTTTGCGACGTCGGCGCCCACGGATGCGGACTCGTGGCGTCGGCTCGACCGCAACGAACGACCGCGCGCAGGCGAGATCGTCCGCTCGCGAATGGTCGGGGTTCGTCCCGCGTATGTATGGGACGTCTCGCAGACTGACGGTCGTCCGCTGCCCGAAGTGCCGGCTCCGCTCCTACTCCGCGGCGAGGCACCGCCGGGACTCTGGGATGGGCTCGCCGCGATCGTTCGAGACGAGGGCTTCACCTTGTCGACGGTTTCGGATGCCACCGAGCTGCGCAGCGCGAACGGCGTCACGGATTTCGGGGCGCGCGCGGTGATGGTGCGCGACGACATGGATGCCGCCGCGCGCGTGAAGACCTTGGCGCACGAGCTCGCGCACATCCAGATGCACGAGCCCGAAAGCGATGCCTCCTCGCATCGCGGGATCGGCGAGGTCGAGGCAGAGTCGGTCGCGCTGATGATCGGCGCCGCGCACGGGATGGATACGAGCGACTACACGATCCCGTATGTGTCGTCGTGGGCGAACTCGGTGCAGGGCAGGTCGCCCACCGAGGTGGTTCAGGAGACCGGTGAGCGTGTGCGACGAACCGCCGCCGCGTTACTCGACCGGCTCCCCACCGCCCAAAGCGGTGCCGGAGATGCTCCCGGACTCGATCGGTCCGCGCACACTCAGCGAATCTCCGCGACGTCCGTCACGGCGTCGTCGGAGCGGCAGCCGGAACAGCTCGAAGCGCGGAGCCTCTGATGGACATCGCAGAACTGCTGTTGACCACGAACCAGATGCCGGCGCGCAACGCGGCGATCGCATTCGCCCGTGCCGGCGTCCCGGTCTTCCCGTGTGCCCGCGAGGAGAAGTGGCCCCTGACCTCGGCCGGATTCCACGATGCCAGCTGCGACGTCCACCAAGTCGAGACCTGGTGGGCTCGTTGGCCTGAGGCGAACCTCGCCATGCCGACTGGCAACGCCTCCGGGGTCGACGTTGTCGATGTCGATGTGAAGGGTGACGCGGGGTCGGGTTTCCCCGCGCTCGAGCGCGCCGCCATGGCCGGACTCGTCGATGGGGAACTCGCCCGCGTTCGCACGCCATCTGGCGGCTTGCACCTCTACTTCCCCGCGATGCGGTCCCGCCCGCAACCCTGCTGGCAGGCAGCCGTCGCGCGCATCGATTTCCGCGGGACTGGAGGATACGTGATCGCGCCGCCATCGATCCTGACGACGGATGGCGGCCGGGTCGCGTACCGGCTCTTCTCCGTGTCGGCATCCGACACCAATCCCGTCGACGCGGTCGCGCTTCGCGAGTTCGTCGACCCGCGGCGAGCACGACCAAGCACGCGCCCAGCAGAGTGGGCCCCAGCCCCGGCGCTCGATCCGAGCAGGCTGGCTGGATGGGTGGGTCGCCTCCAAGAGGGTGAGCGGAACGCAGGTCTCTTCTGGGCCGCCTGCCGACTCGCGGAGGCCGGTTTCCCACCCGACGCCGTCACATCCGCACTGGCGCCGGCCGCAGCGAGCGCGGGCCTCCCGGATGCCGAGATAGCGACCACGGTTCGGTCCGCGAGCCGTCAGGCCTCGGCGAGACCACCGCGGCCGCCAGGCCCGAGGCAGACGTCGATCCCCTGGTCCGCAAATCCGTCCCCGCCGCGAAGGGCATGTGACTCGCGATGCCTGCCCTGACCCGTCGCAACCCTCACACGCGCCCTGACGGCGTCCGCCTCGCGATGATCACCGCTGTAGTCGGCACTGTCTTCATCGCGGCCGGAGCGTTCTGGCTCTCGTTCACCTCGCTCAGCGACCTCGCGCGCCGCTCTGGTCTCGACCCGGCGCAATCGTGGGTGTGGCCACTCATCGTCGATGGCATCATCGTCGTCGCGACAGTCGCCGCCGTCGCCCTCGCGCGGTCGCGCGTCGCCTGGTACCCGTGGATGCTCCTGATCGCCGGCACCGCCATCTCCGTTGCCGCCAATGCGATCCACGCAATCGTCGCCGAGACGACCGAGGTGCCGCTGATACTCGCGGCATCTGTCTCGGCCGTCCCGCCGCTCGTGCTGCTCGCGATCACCCACCTGACCTCGGTCCTGATGCGCGCTCCACGGAAGACGAGTTCGGCCGAGGCCCTGGCGCCCGCAGCCACGAAGTCGCTGGCGAGACTGCCGACGGCCACGATCATCCGTCAAGATCCCACCGCCGTCGCACCGCGCGACGACGCTTCCTCGCTGCGCGCGCTCGGGTGGTCGAATTCGGCGATCGCGCGTCACCTCGGCGTGCATCCCTCGACGATCGGGCGGTGGCTGCGTGATCACGTCGGCGCACCTACGTCACAGACCGGCATTGTGAGGGAGGGCGCGGGCGATGGATGAAGACGAATTCGAGCAGAACCGCCGATTCGCAGTCGACGGGCGCACGGGCGTCCCGGACACGGATGCACCGACCGACGACGTCGCCGAGCGCATTTACGCTGCGCTCGCCGTTCGCAGCAGCGCGACCGAGGCAGGCCCGACCCCCTCGCTCGACCCGAGCGGGCCCCAGCAACGGCCCGGAATCGTGTGGGTTCGCGCATCCGACCTGCTGAGCTCCGGCACCGGCCGCATCGCTGGCCGAGGCCTCGATCTGGAAGCCGACCTCGCGCGACGGCTGCGCCGAGCGCCGGCGACGACCCGGCGAGCGATCCGCGAGCGGGCGGCGAAACTGCCTCCCCTCTCCGAGTTCGGCCGGTCACCCCAGCACCTCCAGTTCGCTCGCCCGGGGATGGGACGGCGGTGAGTCATGAGCATCGTGGAGACCGCGGCAACACGCACCGATCCGACGGGAGGTGCCGCGATGATCTGGAGCTCGACACGAGAATGCGAGCCGGAGGCCTTCCGGAATTCCGAAGGCCTGAGGATGCTGCTCAAGCGTATGCAGGAATCCGACGGCAGCGCTTGGCGCACCGACCCGGAAGCCAACGCCCTCCTGCAGTACGCCGCCGAGAAGTACTCGGCCCTCGCCCGCAAGCACCGCCTCGACCCGTGGGAGGCTGCCTCCGCGGCATTCGATGCGATGCGCGCCCCGGCGACGCTCCGCGCAGATGACCCGTGGGCGCTGGTGACCCGGGCCGTGCAGGTCACGTGCATCGCCGAGGAACGCGCACAGGGACTGCTGTGCTCGGTGCATCAGGCGCGGCGCGCGAAGGTGTCGGTGTTCCACGATGCCGAACGCTTCAGCGACCGCGAGCACGAACTGCCCGAGTACCACCCGGCGTTCCGCACCGCGGCCGCCGACGCGATCACCGACACTGAGACGGCGCCGCGCGAGGATGTGCAGGCCGCCATCCGCGACGCGATCACTTTCTTCACGCTGCTCGGCTGGCCGAGCGACCGGGCGCGCACCGGCGTTGAGTACGTTTGCGGTCGGCTTGTGGATGCCCCTTCCCGAGCGTCCGCGTATGAATCCCTCCGTCGTGACTATTCAGCTCGCGCCCAACTCGATCTACCGCAGCGCGCCTGGCACGCGATGCTCAAGGCCCTGCTCGGATGCTGCGACCCGGTGCACCAGCACACCGTCGCGGGCCGAGGCATCCTACTGCGGCTACTCGTTGGCGAACCGTTGCGCGCCTTGCTACGGGACGACGATCTCGTTGCCGACGTCGTCGTCAACACCCCGCGGGCGTCGGCATGACTAGCGGCCAGGGGCACATCGAGCTCGAGCGGGCGATCGACTCGATCCGTGTCGGCGCCCGCCACCGCACCGACCTCGGCGACATCGCCGCCCTCGCCGCCTCCATCGAACGCCAAGGACTACTCCAGCCGATCACGGTCACGCCTGACGGTGACCTCGTCTGCGGAGCGAGGCGACTCGCGGCGCTGCGCCAGCTCGGTCATCGAACGGTGAGCGTGTGGGTGCGATCCGGGATCTCCGACGACCTCGCGCGACTGCTCGCCGAACAAGACGACAACGCGCTGCACAAGTCCCTCGCGCCGACCGAGGCGGCGGCGCTCTATCGAGAAGTGAAGCAGCTGCTCGCCGAGGATGCCCAGAGGCGGCAAGCCACCGGTCGATTCGGCGTCGGCGGCGTCCACCAGGGCGGTGCCGCACCCGGTGCGGCACCGCGACCTCGGGGTTCCGGTGATACTCGTTCGCAGGCAGCACAGCTGGTGACCGGCAACCGTTCGTACAACACGCATGAACGAATCGGTCGGCTTCAGCAGATCGTCGACGACGAGGATGCCACGGACGAACTCCGAGCCGACGCGGATCGAGCACTCGCCAATATCGACGGCGGCGCTCCAGTCAAGCCAGCGCTCCGGGCGGTCACGACGCAACTGCACGCGGTCGACGGATCGAGCACCCCTGCAGATCTTGAACAGCTCGCGAAGGAAGCACTCGCGCGCGTGAAAGCGGAATCGCGATTGAAGCGACGTAGCCGACCGGCTGTGAGCGAGGGCGATGAAATCGTGAAGCTGCCGATCCGGGCGTTCGTTCTCCAATGGTCCGACCTTCGGGAGTGGTGGCTGCACTTCGACGTCGACGAGATCGCAGCCGGGCTTACCGGTGAGCAGTGGGAGCAGTTCGAAGCGACGGTCGCCGGCACGGTCGAGTTCACCGAGGCGATCCGGGAACTCCGGAGCCAGACGCAGGCGATCGCCCGATGACCTCGCGCGCACCTGTCCCACGACCTTGCTCATCGGGACGCTGCAGAGGAGCTAACCATGCCGTTCGCCCATCGCGGGCGACTGATCATCGCCGTCCTGGCGGGCGGATGCATCCTGCTCGCGCTCATCGGGGTGGGGATCTACGGGCTGCTGCGCGGGCAAGCGGTCGTGGCCGAGCGCGAGTCCCTGCCGGCGTCGGCGGCGAACACGGCCCCAACCCGTCCGGACCCGATCTCCTGGCCGCACCCGATCGCCGACACCCCCGACCCCGAGCGCTTCGCGCGCAGCGTCGCTCGGTCGCTCTTCGACTGGGACACGCGATCGCCCGATAACGCCGCCGCGTGGGCACAGCCCCTCGTCGACGTCGCCGACTCCGACGAAGCGGTCGGCGTTGCTACCGATGTCCGCACCTACCTGCCCAGCTCGACTGTCTGGGACCAGTTGCAGACGTACGGCACGCGGCAGCGCCTCCAAATCGACACGGTCGAGGTCCCGGATGCCTGGATCACCGCCCGCGCGCAGTCATCCGCTGGCCAGCTCTCGAAGACCACCGTCGCCTACACCGTGACCGGCACCGCCTACCGAGACGGCACCTGGAACCGCGAGCCCGTCGAGAGCTCCCGCAGGGTGTCGTTCACCGTCTTCATCGACTGCCCGACCGGCGAGCTGTGCCGACTGCTCCGGCTGTCGCGCCCCGACGCGCCGCTGCAATGAGGATGCCTGGTGAAGAAGCTCCTCGTCATCCTGCTCGTGCTCGTCTTCATCGGCCCGCCCGCCGGGCTCGTGAGCGTCGCCGCACTCGTCAACCCGGCCGCACGCTCGTGCACGGTCGGCTCGCTCACCGTCGGCAGTATCCCGGATTCCCTCACCACCCGAACCAGCAACGGCCAGACTCTCACGCTGAACCGTCGGCAGCTGACACATGCGGCCATGATTACCACGATCGGTTCGCAGATCGCCGGCGTCGGCCGCGACGGCGTGATGATTGCGCTCATGGCGGCGCTCACCGAGTCGGGCCTCAAAATGCTTGCCAACCCCAGCGCCTACCCCGAATCGGCGGACTACCCGAACGACGGCATCGGATTCGACCACGACTCCCTCGGCCTCTTCCAGATGCGCCCGGTCTCAGGATGGGGCACCGTAGCCGATCTCATGGATCCGAACTACCAGGCCCGCGCCTTTTACGGCGGACCGTCCGGCCCGAACGACGGCTCTCCGCGGGGTCTGCTCGATATCCCGGGTTGGCAGCAGCTCGAACGCGGCGCGGCTGCGCAAGCCGTCGAGGTCAGTGCCTACCCGGATCGCTACCGCGACTACGAGCCCGTCGCCGAAACGATTCTCGCCGCCCTCACCAGCTCGAACTCGACCGGCCCAGACAGCGGCGTCGCCCGCGTGCCCGAGACGACGCAGATCGTCTTCCCGCTCCCGCATGGCACCTATACGAGCACCGACAGCTTCGGCTGGCGAACCGACCCCGTCACCGGCGCGCACGCCTTCCACGCCGGCAGCGATCTCGCTGCACCTGGCGGCACCCCGATTCTTGCCGTCGCCGACGGCCGCGTCGTCTTCGCCGGCCCGCGCGGCACCTACGGCGGGTTGATCATCCTCGAGCACACGGTCGCCGGCCAGACCGTCGCCTCGTACTACGCGCACATGTACGAAACCGGTATCCACGTCAAAGTCGGTGACAGCGTCGCCGCCAGTCAACACATCGGGGACGTCGGCTCGGCAGGCAAGTCCACCGGCCCACATCTGCACCTCCAGATCCACCCTGGCGGGCAAGGTCAACCCGCTGTCGATGCCCTCGATTGGCTCGCCGAACACGGCGCAGCTGGCATCGGCGACGCAGAGGTCACCCTTGTCGGATGCCGCCCAGAAAGGAACCCGTGAAATGGACATCTTCCCCGACTTCGGCGCCGTCGGCGCCGCCGCCGAACTCCGCAGCATCATCGGCGCCCTGATGACCTACGTCCTGATCTTCGCCGTACTCATGATGATCATCAGTGCCGTTACCTGGGCGCTCGCCACCGCCAACGGCCACTACCAAACGGCCACCCGCGCCCGCCTCGGACTCTGGATCGCGTGCGGTACCGCTGCGCTCTCGGGGCTCGGCGTAGCGTGGGCGAACTTCCTCCTCCGCATCGGGTCGGACCTATAGCCCCACGACAGGAGCCCTCCGCAACTGCAGTCGGACGATTTCGCTGCCCCGAGATGGATCACTTAAGAGGCGCCCGATATGCGACCCACGATGAGCTGGGCCCTGGCGGCGGCCGACGATGAGTGTGGTTACTCTGAGCCTGTGAGACGAACCGACTACCTGTTTCCTGAAACGTGGGATCGAGATGGACTGAAGGCTCGCGGCTTCGAGGGATTCGTCCCACTTGTAGGACTGGACGCGCGCTCGGTTCCCAAGGAGCACGGCATCTACATGGTCCTGCTTCCGGACGCCAGCCTTCAACACACGTTCACCCTTGACAACCCGGTCAAGCGTGCCCGGCTCAAGAAATACTCCATTGAGGAGCTCGATCGACGCTGGGTTGCCGATACGCCAGTCCTCTATATCGGCAAGGCGATGGGGAAAGAGGGCCTTCGGGACCGGCTGAAGCCTTTCAGCAAAAGGAGCAGTAGCCATTCGGGTGGTCGAGCGATCTGGCAATTGCAGAACACCGACGCGCTCCTCGCGTGCTGGATTGAAACGCCCGGATACCGAGCGGATCAGGTCGAGGACGACCTGATTGATCAATTCAAAACCGCCCACGGTCAGACGCCGTTCGCGAACGTTCGCGAACGTGGCCTCCATTAGCGAGCATCAGGGGCTCTGGTGGCGGGCCACAACAGGGTCATCCCTTCGCGGCAGAGTGACATCGACCTCCATCACAAAGATGCTTAGGTCGATCAACTTTGATGGTTCGGGGAAGGGCTGATTCGCCTGCCGCACCGCTTTCCTCGATTCGTGGCGAATTCGAGCCTGCGATGTCGCCGCTGCCCATATGCTCAACGTGACTCGTTTGGAGGGCCGATGAGCACCAAGAAGAACCCGATGACACCAGGCGTTCGGAAGGTAGTCGTAGAGATCGCGACACATGACGACGACGGCAACCCCATCACCGACGCAATGCTGAGTTCCGGCGGCGCCCGCGACCACGGCCCAATCGTCAAGCAGTACACCAACCCGCAGCCCTATCAGCAGGCCCCCATTCGGTCCGAAGAGGATCGCGAGTTCGACGCATACATGCAGCGCGAAGCCGACACACGCAGGCGGCGCGAGGAAGAGGCCGAGGACCGGCGTCGACGTGAGAACCAGGAGTTCGTGGCCTCGCTCCTGCAGCCACTCTTCGACGGCGCCGAGCGACTTGTGCGAGAGATCGTCGTTCCATGGGCGGTAGAGAAACGTAACGAGCGTAAAGAAAGGAAGCTAGCGCTGCGCGAGTCCCCGGCCATAAGCCGCGCTGTGGTCGACTCACCAACCGGCGACGAGCCTGTATTGGTCACCATCGAGAGTGGAGCCGATATCGCAGAATCAGCCACCGTCGAGAACATCGCGCTCGCGCCAATCGTGCAAATCGAGGACTATCGCCGCTCCGCGTAGGCCTAGTTGGACATTGACGGCGGCCTGCCACGACGAGGCGCCGGAAATCTCCAGGCATGCTCCGCAACGCCGCAAGCACTGGTGTGACGCCAACTGGCAGGTTCTGGATCCGCCAACTGGTTCTGGATCGAGGGCCCAGCTGTCTGCTTGGAGATCGCGTCCATTCCCCGTTGATCACGATCGGAAGGCAGAGCCTGGCTGTTCCGGAGGACGTTGCGTACCTCCCAGTCGACCTTCATACGACTGAGGAGCCCACCGTGATCGACATTGACCCCAACGGCACCGGCCTGCCGGGCATCGACCAACTGCGCACAATCGTCGGCGCCGTTATGACGATCGGCCTCATCATGGCCGTGCTCGCGCTGATCGTCGCGGCGATCGTGTGGGGGTTCGGCGCGAACTCGTCGAACCCGCACCTGGCCTCGCGCGGAAAGGCCGGCGTGCTGATCGCTTGCGGGGCCGCAGTCATCTGCGGCGCGGCGGTGACACTGACGAACTTCTTCTGGAATGTCGGACAGGCCGTCTGAGACCGACGTGCCGATTTGGGCTCGACGATGAGCGTCTGCGACATCCCAGTCATCGCCGAAGTCTGCACTGCGGTCGGCGAGGGCACCGCTTCCCTCGTCACGGCGCCCTTCGACTGGCTGGCCGCTGCGATGGGCGCTGCGGCCGCGTGGATGTTCGAGGCCGTCTGGACCGCCTTCGACACCACCACCCTCGTCGACGTCACCGACCCGAGCTACCTCGAAGTATTCAACGTCCTCTTCGGGGTGGCAGTGTTCGTCACCCTGATCTTCTTCTTCCTGCAGCTGATCACGGGACTTGTGCACCGCGATCCGACCGCCCTCCCCCGCGCCGCCATCGGCTTGGCCAAGTCGATCCTCGGCTCGTTCGTGATCGTCAGCCTCACCGCCCTCCTGCTGGAGATCACCGATCAACTCTCGATCGGCGTAGTCCAGGCAACCGGTAACACCATGGAAGGCATGGGCGACCGCATCGCCCTCCTCGCTGGCGGACTGGCGACGGTCAGCATCGCTGCCCCCGGCGTCGGTGCGATCGTGACGATCTTCCTTTCTGCACTCGCGATCAGCGCGGCCGCGATCGTTTGGTTCTCCCTCCTGATTCGCAAGGCGCTGCTGCTGGTTGCGATCGTGTTTGGGCCAATCGCTTTGGCTGGGGCGACGTGGGATGCCACAAAAGGCTGGATCTCCAAATGGATCGCGTTCGTGGTGGCCCTTGTGCTGTCTAAGCTCGTGCTCGTCGTGATCTTCCTCGTCGCCATCGCGCAAGTTGCGGCCCCGATCGACGCCGACCTCGCCTCGATCAGCGATCCGATCGCCGGCATCGTGCTGATGTTCATCGCCGCGTTCGCTCCCTACATCACGTACAAGTTCCTCAACTTCGTCGGCTTCGACATGTACCACGCCATGTCCAGCGAGCAGGAGGCAAAGTCGGCTATGAATCGCCCAGTGCCGGTGCCCGGCGCGCCTGGCATCGACAACGCGAAGAAGATCCTTGACGGCGGCGGAAGCGGAACCAAGGGCGCCCAGGGCGATGGTCCTGTCCTGACCGGCGCGACCGCTGGGCATGCCGGAGCTCGAGCGGGCAGCGCTTCAGGTACGGCAGCTGGCGGTTCCGCCGGAGCGTCCAGCGCTGGCGTAGCGGGCGGCGGTGCAGCCGCCAGCGGAACCGAAGCCGGCGCAACGGGTGCGGGCGCGGCG
>NZ_WJSP02000010.1 GCF_009720255.1 Agromyces humi
GCCCGCGGCGTCAGTCGGCCGTGGGCGCACCCTGCGGCGTCGGCAGCTCGACCTCGCTGACGCCGGCGTCGCCCCACCGCGAGCGGCGGCGGCCGTAGAGCAGGTAGATGACGATTCCGATCACGAGCCAGACGAGGAACCGGACCCACGTCAGGGTCGTCAGGTTGAGCATCAGCCAGAGGCAGAGCACGGCCGAGATGATGGGCAGCACCGGCGACCACGGCACCCGGAACCCTCGGGGCAGGTCGGGTCTGGTGCGACGCAGCACGACGATGCCGAGGCTCACGAGCACGAACGCCGACAGCGTGCCGATGTTGATCATCTCCTCGAGCAGCCCCACGTCGGTGAACGCGGCCACCACGGCGACGACGGAGCCGCCGATGATCTGGATGCGCGCCGGGGTCTTGGTGTGCTCGGTCGTCTTGGACAGCCAGCGCGGCAGGAGGCCGTCGCGGCTGAGCGCGAAGACGATGCGCGAGAGCCCGAGCAGGAGCACCATGATGACGGTCGTGAGACCGACGAGCGCCCCGATCGAGATCACCGCTGAGGCCCAGTCCTGGCCGACGAGTCGGAACGCCGTGGCGAGCGACGGGGTCTCCTCCTCGGCCAGCTCCGTGTACGAGACCATGCCGGTCATCACGATCGACACCAGCACGTACAGGGCGGTCACGATGGCGAGCCCGAGGAAGATGCCGCGCGGCAGTCGCTTCTGCGGCTCGCGCACCTCCTCCGCGCTCGTGGCCACCACGTCGAAGCCGATGAACGCGAAGAACACGAGCGACGCAGCGGAGAGCAGGCCGAAGATGCCGTACTGGGCGGGCTCGGCGCCGGTCGCCCACGAGAAGAGGGACTGCGCCCAGACGTCGCTCGAGCCGCCCTCGGTGGGCACGGACTCGGGGATGAACGGCACGTAGTTCGCGGCGTTGATGAAGAAGAAGCCGACGACGATCACGAACAGCACGATCGCGACCTTGATGATGGTGAAGACCGAGCCCACACGAGCGGTGAGCTTCGTGCCGGCGACGAGCAGGGCGGTGAAGACGGCGACGATGAGGAACGACGGCCAGCTCACCTCCAGTCCGGCGATCTCGATGGTCGCGGGGAACGGGATGCCGACGGCGAGCAGTGCCTCGCCGAGGTAGACGCCCCAGTACTTCGCGATCACGGCCGCGCCCGTGAACATCTCGAGGATGAGATCCCAGCCGATGATCCACGCCAGGAGCTCCCCCATGGTCGCGTACGTGAAGGTGTAGGCGCTGCCCGCGACCGGCACGGTGGACGCGAACTCGGCGTAGCACATGATCGCGAGCCCGCACGTGAGGGCGGCGAGGATGAACGAGATGGTCACGCTGGGACCGGCGAAGTCCGCCGCCGCCTTCGCACCGACCGAGAAGATGCCGGCCCCGACGGCGACGGCGATGCCCATCAGCGCGAGGTCCCACGTGCCGAGCGAACGCCGCAGGCTCCGCTCGTGGTCTGCAGCGTCGGCCATCGACGCCTCGACGGATTTCACTCGCAGATTCATGGTTCCCCCGAGCCTCCGCGCGGTGCCCCCGCAGCGCCGCGTCGTCTCAGCGTACGACGTGCATGGCCCTCGCGGCATCCGTCAGCGAACCGGTCAGCGACGGATAGATCGGGAACGCCTCGGCGAACTGGTCGACCGTGAGCCGGTGTTCCACGGCGAGGGTGAGCGGGAAGATCAGGTCGGAGGCGCGGGGCGCGACGATGACGCCGCCGATGATCGCGCCCGAGCCGTTCGAGGCGAACAGCTTCACGAACCCGTCGCGGATGCCCATCATCTTCGCGCGGGGGTTCGACGCGAGGGGCAGCTTGTAGATGACGCCCGGCACGACGCCCTCCTCGATGTCCTTCTGCGTCCACCCGACCGTCGCGATCTCGGGCTGCGTGAAGATGTTGGAGGTGATGTTGCGCTCCTCAGGCGGGTCGACGATGTCGCCCATCGCGTGGAACACCGCGGTGCGCCCCTGCATCGACGCGACCGACGCGAGCGGGATGTAGGTCGTGCAGTCGCCGGCGGCGTAGATGTTGGGGATGGACGTGCGCGCGACCCGGTTGACCCGGATGTGGCCGCTGTCGGTGAGCTGCACCCCGGCCTCCTCGAGGCCGATGCCCGCCGTGTTCGGCACCGAGCCGACCGCCATGAGGCAGTGGCTGCCGCGCACCTCGCGCCCGTCGGTCAGGGTCGCCACGACCCCGTCGCCGTCGCGCACGACCGACTCGGCCCGCGACTTGTTCAGCACCTTCATGCCGTTGCGCTTGAAGACCTTCTCGATGACGGTTGCCGCGTCGGCGTCCTCACCCGGAAGCACCTGGTCGCGGCTCGAGATGAGCGTCACCTTCGAGCCGAGCGCGCGGTACGCCGATGCGAACTCGGCGCCCGTGACGCCCGAACCGACCACGATGAGGTGCTCTGGGATCTCGGGCAGGTCGTACAGCTGCGTCCACGTGAGGATGCGCTCGCCGTCGGGCACGGCCGTGGGGAGGATGCGGGGCGTCGCGCCGACGGAGATGACGATGGTGTCCGCCTCGATGCGGTCGAAGTCGGTGCCGCCCTTGGCCGTCGCGACGATGATCGCGTTGGAGCCGTCGAGCCGACCCTCGCCCTGCACGAGGTTCACCCCGGCGTCCATGAGGTTCGAGCGCATGTCCTCGGACTGCTGGGCGGCGAGCCCCAGGAGGCGCTTGTTCACCGCCGCGAGGTTGATGGCCACGCTCGGCTTGACCGCCTTGTCGGACTGCCCCTTGGCGTAGAACTGCACGCCGAGGTCGGCCGCCTCCTTCACGGCGTTGGAGGCCTCGGCCGTGGCGATCAGCGACTTCGAGGGCACGACGTCGGTGAGCACCGCGGAGCCGCCGACACCCGCTCGTTCGATGAGCGTCACCTCGGCTCCCAGGCGGGCGCCCGCGAGCGCGGCCTCATATCCGCCGGGTCCTCCTCCGAGGACGGCGATCCGTTGCGTGCGCTCGAACTCGTAGGCCATGCTCACATTCTGTCGTATGTGCGCGGCGAGCCAGCAAACGAGCACGCGCCAGCGGCGGCATCCGCGCCGTCATTAGAGTGGTGGGATGCACGGTGCCAACCCGCTCGACGACCCCACAGCCGACCCCTTCGCCATCGCCGCCGATGCCGCGGCGAGGATCGCGGAGCTCACGGGGGTCGAACGCCACGACGTCGCCCTCACCCTCGGCAGCGGGTGGGGCCGAGCGGCCGACCTCATCGGCGAGACGACCCACACCATCCCCGCCACCGAGGTGCCCGGCTTCTCGAAGCCCGCCCTCGAGGGACACGTGGGCACCCTGCGCTCGGTGTCGCTGCCCAACGGCAAGCGCGCCCTCGTCATCGGCGCGCGCACGCACTACTACGAGGGGCACGGCGTGCGCCGCGTCGTGCACTCGGTGCGCACCGCCGCCGCAACGGGTGCGACGACGATGATCCTCACGAACGGTGCCGGCGGCATCCGCGAGACGTGGACGCCCGGCACGCCGGTGCTGATCAGCGACCACATCAACCTCACCGCCGACTCCCCGCTCGAGGGTGCTACGTTCATCGACCTCACCGATCTCTATTCGCGGCGACTCCGCGACCTCGCGCGTTCGATCGACCCCTCGCTCGACGAGGGGGTCTACTGCCAGTTCCGCGGGCCCCACTACGAGACCCCGGCCGAGGTGCAGATGGCCAAGGCCATCGGCGGGCACATCGTCGGCATGTCGACCGCGCTCGAGGCGATCGCGGCGCGCCAGGCCGGCATGGAGATCCTCGGCATGTCGCTGATCACCAACCTCGCCGCCGGCATCCAGCAGACGCCGCTCAGCCACGAGGAGGTCATCGAGGCCGGTCGTGCCGCCGAGTCCGTGATCTCCGCCCTGCTCGCGAAGATCGTCGCCGAGCTCTAGGAGGGACGGATGCCGCAGACGAACGCCGCCGACGCCGAACGACTCGCCCTCGCCGAGGCCTGGATCGCACAGGACCCCGATCCCGAGACCCGCGCCGAGCTGGCCGCCCTCGTCGAGGGAGCACGTACCGGCGATGCTCGAGCCGCCGCCGACCTCGCCGACCGCTTCGACGACCGGCTCGCGTTCGGCACCGCCGGGCTCCGCGGCGAGATCGCCGCCGGCCCCAACCGCATGAACCGCGTGCTCGTGTCGCAGGCGGCAGCCGGCCTCGCCGCCTACCTGGTCGAGCGCGCCGAGCCCGGCGAGACGCCCTCGGTCGTCATCGGCTACGACGGACGCAAGAACTCCGCCGTGTTCGCCCGCGACTCCGCCGAGATCATGGCCGGTGCGGGGTTGCGCGCCCTGCTGCTGCCGACGCTGCTCCCGACGCCGGTGCTCGCGTTCGCCGTGCGCCACCTCGCCACGTCGGCCGGCGTGATGGTGACGGCGTCGCACAACCCGCCCAACGACAACGGCTACAAGGTGTACCTGGGCGGCAGTGATCACGGATCGCAGATCGTCGCGCCCGCCGATGCCGAGATCGCCGCGCACATCGAGCGCGTGGCCGCGAGCGCGACCGTGCCGCAGCTGCCGCGTGGCGCCTTCGAGACGGTCGGCGAAGACCTCCTCGACGAGTACATCCGCCGCACCGCCCTCGTCGCCGAGCCGCCCACCGCCCAGCCGCGGGTCGTCTACACCGCGATGCACGGCGTCGGCTGGGCGACGGCGGCCCGCGTCTTCGCGGCGGCCGGCTTCGATGCGCCCGCGCCGGTGGCCGCCCAGATCTCCCCCGATCCCGCGTTCCCGACCGTCGCGTTCCCGAACCCCGAGGAGCCGGGCGCGATGGACCTCAGCTTCGAGGAGGCGCGCGCGGTCGACGCGGAGCTCGTGATCGCGAACGACCCCGACGCCGATCGGCTCGCCGTCGCCATCCCCGACCCTCGCGCCGAGGGCGGCTACCGACGCCTGAGCGGCAACGAGGTCGGGCTGCTCCTCGGATGGCGGGCCGCCCGTCGCGCCGCCGGCGCCTCGGGCGACTCGGGGGCGAACGGCGCGCTCGCCTGCTCGATCGTGTCGTCTCCGGGGCTCGAAACGGTCGCGCGCGCCTACGACCTCGACTTCGAGGCCACCCTCACCGGGTTCAAGTGGATCTCCCGTGCCCCCGGGCTCGTGTTCGGCTTCGAGGAGGCGCTCGGCTACCTCGTGAATCCCGACACCGTGCGCGACAAGGACGGAATCTCCGCCGCCGTGGCGTTCCTGTCCCTGGCAGCCGAGCTGAAGGCGGAAGGCCGCACGGTCGCCGACCACCTCGACGAGTTCGTCGAGCGGTTCGGTTGCTTCGCCTCGACGCAGGTGTCGCTCCGCGTCACCGACCTCTCCCGTATCGGCGCGATCATGGCGCGGCTCCGGGCCGAGCCGCCCGCCTCCGTCGGCGGCATCCGCGTCGAGCGCATCGAGGACCTGGCCGACGGCTTCGGTGCGCTCCCGCCGTCGGACGTGCTTCGCATCCTGTTCGAGGGCGGCGCCCGCGTGATGGTGCGGCCGAGCGGCACCGAGCCCAAGCTCAAGGTCTACATCGACGCCGTGGGCGCCGAGGGCTCGGTCGACGAGCGCCGCGCAGCGGCATCCGCCGCCGTCGAGGCACTCGAGGCCGGGATGCGCCAGCTCACCTCGTGAGCCGACCGGCGCATGAGCCGGCCCTGGCTGCTCAGCCCAGCGAGGCCTCGAGCTTCGCGCCGATCTCCTCGACGTCGAAGTAGTTGACGACCTCGACGACCTCCGCGAAGCTGCGCCCGATGGCCTGGCGCACGGCGGCGGCGAGCTCGGTCGAGGTGATGATCACCTGGGCGTCGGCCGCGGCATCCGAGATGCCCGCGAGATCGCTGGCGCTCACGTCGGCGCGCAGTCCGAGCCGATCGAGTGCGCGCTCGGCGTTGACCTTCAGGATCGCGGACGTGCCCACGCCGGCGCCGCAGACGGCGACGATCCTCATGCGTCGGCGCCCTCGACCGGGCCTGCTTCGACGCCGAGCAGGCTGCGGACCTCATCGGCCGACGTCGCGCGCGCGATGCGGCCCACGATGCCGCTGTCGTTGAAGGCGTTCGCGAGCCGAGCGACGGATGCCACGTGGTCCTCGGCGTTGGACACCGCGAGCCCGACGACGACGCGCACGGGATCGTTGTGCGGATGCCCGAACGGCACCGCCTCGGCGAGCGTGACGACCGCCAGGCCCTCGCGCCGCACGTCGGGGCCCGGACGGGCGTGCGCCAGGGCGAGGCCAGGGGCGATGACCACGTATGCGCCGAACTCCTCGATGACCGCGATCATGCGATCGGCGTACTCGGACCGGGTCGCTCCCGAACGCGTGAGCGCGCGACCGGCCTCGCGCACGGCGGCGCGCCAGTCGTCGGCTCGGGCTCCGATCACCACGGCGGTGTCGGGGAGCGAGGGGATGGTCGTCATTGGGGGGTCCGTTCAGGGCGCGTGGAGTCGCGACGAGGCCTCGCGGCGTCGGTCAGGCTTCGTCGAAGCCGTCCTGGATGAGCTCGGCGAGCTCCTCGCGGTCGTCGAGGGGAAGGAAGGCGGATGCCGCAGCATTGAGCTGGAACGTCTCGAAGTCGTCGAGGTCGTACCCGAACGCGTCGCTGAGGAGCGAGAGCTCCCGGGTCAGCGACGTGCCGCTCTGGAGGCGATTGTCGGTGTTGACTGTGACCCGGAACCCCAGCTGGTACAGCAGGTCGAACGGGTGGTCGACGAGCTCGTCGCCCCAGGCGGCGATCGCGCCGGTCTGCAGGTTCGACGAGGGGCTGGTCTCGAGGGCGATCTCGCGGTCGCGCACCCACTGCGCGATCGGTCCGAGCGAGACGTAGGTGTTCTCGTCGTCCTGACGCTCGATGGTGAGGTCTTCCGCGATGCGCACGCCGTGCCCGAGGCGCAGGGCGCGTCCGTCGAACAGCGCGCTGCGGATGGACTCGAGCCCGTCGGCCTCGCCGGCGTGCACGGTGACCGGGAAGAACTGGGAGGCGAGGAAGTCGAAGGCGGTGCGATGGCGGGCAGGCAGGAACCCGGCCTCTGCCCCCGCGATGTCGAACCCCACCACGCCGCGATCGCGATGGCGTACGGCCAGCTCCGCGATCTCGAGTCCGCGGTCGGCGTGGCGCATCGCGGTGACCAACTGGCCGGCGCGGATCGACTGCCCCTGGTGCCGCGCGTCGTCGATGCCCTGCTCGATGCCGTCCTGGACCGCCTCGACCGCCTCGTCGAGGGTGAGCCCCCGCGCGAGGTGCTGCTCGGGCGCCCAGCGGATCTCGCCGTAGATCACGCCGTCGGCTGCCAGATCTTGCACGAATTCGCGGGCGACGCGCTGCAGGCCCGCCCTCGTCTGCATGACTCCGGTCGTGAGGTCGAACGTCTTCAGGTACTCGACGAGCGAGCCGGAGTTCGACTGCTCGGTGAACCATGCCGCGAGCGACTCGGCGTCGGACGCCGGCACCTCGAGGCCGACCTCGTCGGCGAGCTCGAGGAGCGACTGCGGGCGCAGGCCGCCATCGAGGTGGTCGTGCAGCGACACCTTCGGCAGCGCCTGGATGCTCGTGCCGTCGCCCTCGAGGCGGTACTCCGTCGGAATCGTGTTCACGTGTCCACGATAGCGGCGCGCCCCCCGCGAAGTCTCGGCAATCTCGAAGCTGGTCCGAGCCGTTCGGGCCACCGATCGGACGCGGGTGCGCTAAGCCGGAGGGGGGTTGCGGTGGCCGTGCGCGGCCCAGGGCCGCCGTCGGCCGGTCTAGCGGTCGCGCCCGATGCGGTCGGCGATGAGCGGGCCGCCGTCCTCGACGGCCTCGCCGGCATCCCCGATGCGGTAGGCCCCCTGCACGGCCTCCAGCGCACGCGCGAACCGGGCGGGCTCGTCGGCGTGCAGCGTGAACAGCGGCTCGCCCGCGCGCACCGCGTCGCCCGGCTTCGCATGGAGCTCGATCCCCGCGGCGTGATGCACGGGATCCTCCTTGCGCGCACGCCCGGCGCCGAGGCGCCACGCGGCGATGCCGAAGGGCAGCGCCTCCTGCGTGACGAGCACGCCGTCGCGATCGGCGGTGACCACGTGCTGCTCGCGGGAGACGGGCAGCGGCGCATCGGGATCCCCGCCCTGCGCGGCGATCGCCCGACGCCACGTGTCCATCGCCCGGCCGTCGTCGAGGGCACCCTCGACGTCGGCGTCGTGCACGCCGGCGAGCTCGAGCATCTCGCGGGCGAGGGCGACCGTGAGCTCGCGCACGTCGGCAGGACCGCCACCGGCGAGCACCTCCACCGATTCGCGCACCTCGTTGGCATTGCCGATGGTGAGGCCCAGCGGCACGTTCATGTTCGTGATGAGGGCCGACGTGGCGACGCCGGCGTCCTCGCCGAGTTCGACCATCGTTCGGGCGAGCTCCCGCGAGCGCTCGATGTCCTGGAGGAAGGCGCCGGACCCGAACTTCACGTCGAGGACGAGCGCGCCGGTGCCCTCGGCGATCTTCTTCGACATGATCGACGAGGCGATGAGCGGGATGGCCTCGACGGTGCCCGTGATGTCCCGCAGCGCGTAGAGCTTCTTGTCGGCCGGTGCCAGCCCCGACCCGGCGGCGCAGATGACCCCGCCGACGTCGCGGAGCTGCGCGAACATCTCGTCGTTCGTGAGGTCGGCGCGCCATCCGGGGATCGACTCGAGCTTGTCGAGGGTCCCGCCCGTGTGGCCGAGCCCCCGCCCGGAGAGCTGCGGCACGGCGACACCGAAGGTCGCGACGAGCGGCATGAGCGGCAGGGTGATCTTGTCGCCCACCCCGCCGGTCGAGTGCTTGTCGGTCGTCGGCTTGCCCAGGCCCGAGAAGTCCATGCGCTCGCCCGACGCGATCATCGCCATCGTCATGTCGCGGATCTCGCGACGCGACATGCCGTTCAGGAAGATCGCCATGGTCATCGCGGACATCTGCTCGTCGGCGACGTAGCCCCTCGTGTAGGCGTCGATGAGCCAGTCGATCTCCGCGGTGTCGAGCTCGTGGCCGTCGCGCTTGGCACGGATGAGGTCGACGGCGTCGAATGCCTCGACGGTGCTCATGCGCCCGCCCCCTTGAACTCGGTCAGCTGGCGCGGACCGAACGCATCGGGCAGCACCTCGTCAATCGTCTTCACGCCCGAGACCGTCTCGAGGAGCATGCCCTCGGCCGAGTGCTCGTAGAGGAGCTGCCGGCACCGACCGCACGGCATCAGCGTGTTGCCGTGCCCGTCGACGCACGAGAAGGCGACGAGCTTGCCGCCGCCCGACATCACGAGCGCGGAGACGAGCGAGCACTCGGCGCAAAGCGTCACGCCGTACGAGGCGTTCTCCACGTTGCATCCGCTCACGACCCGGCCGTCGTCGACGATCGCCGCAGCCCCGACCGGGAACTCCGAGTACGGCACGTACGCCTTGGCCATGGCCTCGCGCGCGCGGTCGCGCAACGAGGCCCAGTCGATCGCATCCGTTGCGGTCATGGTGCTCCCCCGTTCAGGATCGGCTTTCGGTGAGATGACGGATGCCGCGACGACGCGGCATCCGCTCAGGACTTGATGTACGGCTTGCCGGCCGCGGCCGGCCCCCGCACCTTGCCGACCAGGCCGGCCACGGCGAAGATCGTCACGACGTAGGGCAGCATCAGCATGAACTCGCTCGGCACCGGCGACCCGATGACCGACAGGGTGTTCTGGAGGTTGGAGGCGAAGCCGAACAGCAGCGCCGCGAGCGTGGCCTTGATCGGATCCCACTGGCCGAAGATCACGGCCGCGAGCGCGATGAAGCCCGCGCCGGCCGTCATCTCCTTGTTGAAGGCGATGCCGGAGCCGATCGTGAAGAACGTGCCGCCGAGGCCCGCGATGGCGCCGGCCAGCGCGACGTTCCAGAACCGGGTGCGGTTCACCTTGATGCCGACCGTGTCGGCCGCCTGCGGGTGCTCGCCCACCGCCCGGAGGCGGAGGCCCCACTTGGTGTGGAAGAGCCCGAAGTAGACGAGGGCGACCGCGACGTACATGAGGTAGACCACGAGAGTCTGGCGGAACAGCACGGGCCCGATGATCGGGATCTCGCTCAGCACGGGGATCGGCAGTCGCTCGAACCGCGGCGGCGTGTTGAGTGCGGCGGCGTTCGGCGCGAGGACCTGCGAGAAGAAGAAGCTCGTGAGGCCGACGACCAGCACGTTCAGGACAACGCCGACGATGACCTGGTCGACGAAGTACTTGATCGCGAACGCCGCGAGCACCATGCCGACGAGCATGCCCGCCACCATCGCCGCGATGAGCCCGAGGATCGGCTGGCCGGTGATCGACGCCACCACCGCGGCCGTGAACGCACCCGCGAGCAGCTGGCCCTCGATCGCGATGTTGATGACGCCGACCCGCTCGCCGAGCACGCCCGCCAGCGAGCCGTAGATGAGCGGCACGGCGAGGCTCAGCGACCCGAAGAGGAGGCCGATGACCGGGATCGCCGCACCGGATGCCGCCCACGTGAGGAAGCCGAACATGAACAGGACCGCGAAGACGACGACGAGCCAGACCGGCACGCGCCGCTTCGATGCCACGAGCATGGCGGAGTACGCCGTCGCGAGCGCGAGCAGCACGATGGTGATCCAGAGGGTCGGCATCGTCGGCACGGTGATCTCGGGAAGCTGGATGACATCGGACTGGGTCGACAGCCGGAAGGTCGTGTCGCCGTCCTGCGGCGCGAACACGGCCAGGGCGATGGCGAGGAGCGTGAAGATCGCGAACGCGATCGGCGCCTTCCAGCTCGTGACGACGGTCGTGTCGAGTGCGACGACCTGGGGCGCGGGAGCGGGGTGCTGCACGGCGGTGCTCACTTCGCCTTCACCTCCTGCGTGACGTTCGGGACGGGCCTGCGCTTCGGCGACGCCGGGTCGGGCAGGCGGAAGATCGTGCGCACGAGCGGCGGCGCCGCGATGAACAGCACGATGAGCGACTGCACCACGAGCACGATCTCGATCGGCACGCCCTCGGCGGCCTGCATCGAGAAGCCGCCGGCCTTGAATGCGCCGAACAGGATGCCCGCGATGAAGATGCCCCACGGCGTCGACCGTCCGAGCAGGGCGACGGTGATCGCGTCGAAGCCGATGCCGGCGTCGATGCCGGCCGTGAACCCGGTGGTGACGGTGCCGAGCACCTGGCTGACGCCCGCGAGGCCGAGCAGCGCGCCGGAGATGAGCATCGCGTAGATGTACATGGACGGCACGTTGATGCCGGCGACGCGCGCCGCGTTCGGGTTCTCGCCGACCGCGCGGAACCGGAAGCCGAGGCTCGACCGGCTGAGGATCCACCAGACGATGACCGTGGCGACGACGACGAGGATGAAGCCGAAGTGCAGGTTGAACTGTGGTCCGAGGAGCGCGGGGAAGATCGCGGTCTCCTTCATTGCCGGCGTCTTCGGGTTGCTCGAGCCCGGCGCCTGCAGGAGACCGGGAGTCCGCAGCATCCACGAGACGAGGTAGAACGCGACGTAGTTCAGCATGATCGTGACGATCACCTCGTGCGCGCCGGTGCGCGCCTTGAGGGCGCCCGCGATGCCCGCCCAGAGCGCGCCGCCGATGAGGCCGCCGAGCAGCGCGACCAGCATGTGGATGCCCCACGGCAGGTCGAATCCGAACGCGAGCCAGCCGGCGACGGATGCCGCGATGAGCATCTGGCCCCGGCCGCCGATGTTGAACATGCCGACGCGGAACGCGAGGCCGACGCCGAGACCACCCGCGATGAGCGGCGTCGCGAACGTGAGCGTCTCGGTGAGCGGGCGGATGCCCGAGATGAAGTCGTCGCGCCGGAAGTTGTAGACCGAGCCCTGGAACAGTGCCGAGTACGCACCCGAGACGGACTCCCAGATGGCGAGGAACGTGTCACCGGGACGGGCGAAGAAGTAGCCGCTGGCCTCCTGCACACGCTCGTCGGTGAACGCGATCATGATGGCGCCGACGAGCAGGGCGAGCAGCACGGCGAGCACGGAGATGATGGCGTTGCCGGTCGTGATCTGGTGGAGCGTCGAGTGCCAGCGCGACGGCGGCGGCACGTCGGTCGGCTGCGCGGCGACGGCACCGCCCGCGGTGGCTCGTGCGTCCTCCTCGGCGCCCTCCGTCTCGGGCGAGACGGCGCCGGGCTCCTCGATGGCGATGTCGGCGTCGAGGTCGGCCTTCGACGACCCGGTCGGGCCGACGGCGTCTGGCTGGCGGGGGTCGCTCATGCGGCGGCTCCTTCTGCGGGGTGTTCGCCGGCCATCATCAGGCCGAGCACGTCGCGTGGCGTGTCGCCGGGGACGATGCCCACGATGCGGCCGCGGTACATGACCATGATGCGGTCGGCCAGGGCGACGACCTCATCGAGCTCGGTGGACACGACGACCACGGGGACGCCCGAGTCGCGGGTCTCGACGATGCGCTTGTGGATGAACTCGATCGAGCCGACATCGACGCCGCGGGTGGGCTGTGCGGCCACGAGCAGGCGCAGGTCTCGGCTGAGCTCGCGGGCGAGCACGACCTTCTGCTGGTTGCCGCCGGAGAGCTGCCGCACCTTGGAGTCGATGCCCTGCGTACGGACGTCGAACTCCTTGACCTTGTCGCGGGCGAAGTCGGCGAGGGCGCCGCGCTGGATGCTGCCGCCCCGCACGAACGGCGCACCGTCGCTGCGGTCGAGCATGAGGTTCTCGGCGATGGTGAACTCGCCGACCAGGCCGTCTTCGGTGCGGTCCTCGGGTACGAATCCGACGCCGGCGTCGAGGATGCGCTTCACGCTGGAGGAGCCGAGCTCGATGCCGTCGATCCTGATGGAGCCCTGGACCCGCGGCTGCAGGCCGAGGAGCGCTTCGGTCAGCTCGGTCTGCCCGTTGCCCTGGACGCCGGCGATCGCGAGGATCTCGCCGCGGCGCACCTCGAAGCTCACGTCGTTGACGACGAGCTGGCCGATGGGATCGATCACCGTGAGGCCCTGCACCTGGAGGGCGGCGTCACCGAGCGTCGGCTCCTCCTTGTGCACCGTGAGCTCGACGGCGCGACCCACCATGAGCGAGGCGAGCTCGGCGTTCGTCGCCGTCGGGGATGCCTCGCCGACGACCTTGCCGAGGCGGATGACCGTGATGCGGTCGGCGACCTCGCGCACCTCGCGCAGCTTGTGGGTGATGAAGACGATGGAGGTGCCGGTCTGCTTCAACTGGCGCATGATGCCCATGAGCTCGTCGGTCTCCTGCGGCGTGAGCACGGCGGTCGGCTCGTCGAAGACGAGGACCTTCGCGTCGCGCGAGAGCGCCTTGATGATCTCGACGCGCTGCTGCACGCCGACCGGGAGGTCGTCGACGAGCGCGTCGGGGTCGACGTCGAACCCGAACCGCTCGGAGATCTCGCGCACCTTCGCGCGTGCAGCGGGGAGGTCGAGCCGGCCGCCGAGCTTCGTCTCCTCGTGCCCGAGCATGACGTTCTCGGCGACCGTGAAGACGGGGATGAGCATGAAGTGCTGGTGCACCATGCCGATGTGGGCCGCCATGGCGTCGCCCGGGCCGGCGAAGTGCTGGACCTGGTCGTCGAGCAGCACCTCGCCCTCGTCGGCCTGGTACAGGCCGTACAGGACGTTCATCAGCGTCGACTTGCCTGCACCGTTCTCGCCGAGGAGGCAGTGGATCTCTCCGGCCTCCACGGTGAGGTCGATGTGGTCGTTCGCGACCAAGCTGCCGAATCGCTTCGTGATGCCGCGAAGTTCGAGCTTCATGTCCCCGATCCTACTGAGGTGGCTGCATCCGTCGGAGATGCTGCGCGAAAGTTGAGAGTGCCGGAGAGGGGTTGCGCAGATGTTGCGCGTTCCGCTCCGAAGTGCGCCGGGACGCCGATCGGGGAGGTCGGCTCGCGCCGACCTCCCCGATCAGAGCGTCGTTCCTACTTGGAGAGGTAGGACTTGACCTCGACGTCGCCCGCGATGATCGCGGCCTTGAGGTCGTCGAGCTCGCCCTGGAGCGTCGAGGGGACCTTCGACTCGAAGTCGTGGAACGGGGCGATGCCCACGCCCTCGTTCTCGAGCGTGCCGACGAACGGGGTGTTGTCGAACTCGCCGTTGCCAGCTGCGATGACGGCCTCGTACGTGCCGACGTCGATGCCCTTGAGGATCGAGGTGAGCATGAGGTCGGCGACCGACGGGTCGGTCTCGGTGAAGTCGGCGTCCACGCCGATCATCGCGATCTCACGGCCGGAGTCGCGGATGGCCGCTGCAGCCGACTGGTAGATCGGACCGCCGACGGGCAGGAGCACGTCGACGTTCTGGTCGATGAGGCCCTGCGCGGTGTTGCGCGCGGTGTCGTTGGCCTCGAAGCCACCGGTGAAGAGGCCGTCGGTGCCGTCCCAGCCGAGGACCTGCACGTTCGTGCCCTTCTCGGTGTTGTGGTAGTCGACGCCCTGCTTGAAGCCGTCCATGAAGATCGAGACGGTCGGGAAGTTCATGCCGCCGAAGGTGCCGACGATGCCGGTCTTCGAGTAGTCGGCGGCCGCGTAGCCGGCGAGGAACGCCGCCTGGGCCGTGTCGAAGATGATCGGCTTGATGTTGTCGGAGTCGGTCGTGCCGTCGAAGTCGTTGTCGACCACGTCGTCGATCGAGACGTACTCGATGTCGGGGTTGGCGGTGGCGGACTCACCGGCGGCCGCGGCGAGCGCGAAGCCGACCGTGGTGATGAGGTTGCAGCCCTGGTCGACGAGGTTCGTCAGGTTGGGCGCGTAGTCGGTCTCGGAGTCGGACTGCACGGTGACCGGCTCGACGCCGAGCTCGTCGGCGGCCTTGGTGAGGCCCTCGAACCCGAGCTGGTTGAACGACTTGTCGTCGAACCCGCCCGCGTCGGAGACCATGCAGGGGAGGAAGTCGGATGCCGCCGCCCCGTCGGTGGAGCCCGAGTCCTCGGGCGCGGATCCGCAACCGGCGAGCAGCACGGCTGCGCCGAACATCGCAAGACCGCCGAGGGCGGCCTTCCTGGTCGTGACCTTCACTGTGTCCTCCAAAGACTGCGCCCCGACCGTCGCGGGGACTCGTTGAGTCACGTTACCGAATGTTGCGCCCGCCACCCGGGCCCCAGCCGCCCGGGACCTGCAATGGTTATGAAGACGCGACATTCTGCTCATATGAGCAGCGATCTACTCCCCCGCACGGGGGCCAGACCCGCGGGCGGGACGGCTCGAATTGCGCTCGGCGTCAGCGCGAGCCGGGCGAGCTGGGCGAATCGACCACGAGCTCACCCGCGATGATCGCCTGTCGCAGCCCCTCGATCTCACCGTCGAGTTCGGGCGTCACGAGTCCGGCGAGGTCGTGGTAGGGCGCGATCTCGACCCCGCCGTTCTCGAGCGTGCCCACGTAGGGCTCGTTCGAGAACGAGCCGTCCTGCACGGCGCCGACGATCTCGACCATCGCGTCCTGCGTGTTCTTCAGCACGCTCGTGAGCAGCACCGGGCGGAACTCGGGCGACAGCGACTCGTAGCCATCGCTGTCGACCCAGATCACGGAGACCCCGCCGCGCTCGAGCGCCGCAGAGGCCGCGCCCTCGCCCACCTGGCCCGCGACCGGCAGGATCACGTCGGCGCCCTGGTCGATGAAGCCCTCGGTGAGCGCCTTGCCCTTGTTGATGTCCTCGAAGTCGCCGGTGAAGGCGCCGTCCTGCTTCGCCTTGTCCCATCCGAGCGCGCGCACGGCCGTGCCGTGCACCTCGTTGTACTTCGCGACGCCGTCGACGAACCCGTCCATGAAGAGGGTGACCGGGGGCTGGTTGCCGCCGCCGAAGGTGGCCACGACTCCGGTCTTCGACACCCCGGCGGCGAGGTACCCCGCGAGGAACGACGCCTGCGCGGTGTCGAAGACCACGGGCTTGACGTTCTCGCCGTCGACGGTCTCGTCGACGATCGCGAAGGCGAGGTCGGGGTTCGCCTCGCCCTGCTGGAGCGTCGCCTCGGCCAACTCGTAGCCCACCGTCACGATGAGCTCGCAGCCGGAGTCCACCGCCTGCTGCACGTTGGGTTCGAGGTCGGTCTCACCGGTCGAGACGATGGCCTCGGCATCGACGCCGAGCTCGTCCTCCGCCTGCTGCAGGCCCTCCCAGCTCGACTGGTTGAACGAGCGGTCCTCGAGCCCGCCCGAGTTCGTGACCATGCGCACGCACCCCGCGTCGGGCGCCTGCGTGCCGCCCGACTCGGGTGCGGGCGCACAGCCCGCGAGCATGACGGATGCCGCGACGAGCGCCGCCCCATTGCCGAACCACCGTCGTACCGACATCCGCAGCTCCCGTTCCTCGTGTGATCGCTAGAGCACGTCGCTCGAACCGCCGAGCCGCAGCGCGTCGACGACGGCCTTGACGCGCTGGGCGTGCTCGCTCGTGGTGACGAGGAGCGCGTCGGGCGTGTCGACCACGACGATATCGTGCACGCCGATCAGGCTGATGACCCGGTTCGCGCGACTCACCACGATGCCGCTCGACGCGTCGGCCAGCACTCGGGCATTCTCGCCGAGGATGGCCAGCTCACCGGAGCGCCCGGCCGTGTTCAGCTTGGCGAGCGACGCGAAGTCGCCCACGTCGTCCCACTGGAAGTGGCCGCGGATCACGGCGAGGCGACCCGCCGCGGCCGCCGGCTCGGCGACGGAGTAGTCGATCGCGATCTTCTCGATGGTCGGCCAGATGCGGTCGACGGCGGGCCCGCGCGTGGCGGGGTCGTCCCAGGCCGCGGCGAGCTCCAGGAGCGCATCGTGCAGTTCGGGCTTCGTGCGCGCGAGCTCCTCGAGCAGCGTCGAGGCCTTCGCGATGAACATGCCGGCGTTCCACAGGTGGTCGCCGCCGGCGAGATAGCGCCGTGCCGTCTCGAGGTCGGGCTTCTCGACGAAGTTCGAGACCGCCTCGACACGTTGGGCACCGTCGACCTCGATGGGACCGCCGCACTCGATGTAGCCGAAGCCCACCGCCGGCTCGGTGGGGGTGATGCCGATCGTCACGATGTAGCCGGCTCGGGCGGCGGCCACCGCATCGGTGACGGCGGAGCGGAAGAGGGCGTCGCCCGAGATCACGTGGTCGGCCGCGAACGAGCCGATCACCACGCCCGGCTCTCGGCGCTCGAGGATGGCCGCGGCGAGCCCGATGGCGGCGGTCGAGTCACGCGGCTCGCTCTCGAGCACGACGTTCGCATCCGCGAGCTCCGGGAGCTGCTCCTCCACGGCCGCACGGTGGGCGCGGCCGGTGACGACCATGATGCGCTGCCCGCCCGAGAGCGGCGCGAGCCGATCCCACGTGTCCTTCAACAGCGTCTGGCCGGAACCGGTCAGGTCGTGCAGGAACTTCGGCGCGTCCGCCCGGGACAGCGGCCACAGCCTGGACCCGACGCCGCCGGCGGGGATGACGCTGTAGAAGCCGTCGAGGGGAAGGGATGCATCGGACATGGGTCCGAGGATACCGGGCCGCGTGTTTCGGCCGGGGGTCGCGCGTGCGACCGGGGGTCGCGCGCGCGTCCGGCATGCGGCATCCGCTCGACGAGGTCTCTCGACATCGAGACAGTTAGGCAGCCCTAAGCGGCGTCGTGATCGGCTCGGGACTACACTCGAACCGGGCCGTGCGCCCGTCATGCCCTCATGTCCGGGGCCAATCACACAGCCAGGGAGGGTTGTTCATGCCAGAGACCTCGGCAGGAACCCTGACCGCATCCGGGAAGCCGGCGAAGCAGAGGCCTGGCGGCACGCTGTATCGCGGCCGAGAGGGAATGTGGTCGTGGGTGCTGCACCGCATCACGGGTGTCGCGATCTTCTTCTTCCTCCTCGTGCACGTGCTCGACACGTCGCTCGTGCGGGTCAGCCCCGAGGCCTACAACGCGGTCATCGGCACCTACCAGACGCCCATCATGGGCCTCGGCGAGGTGGCACTCGTCGGCGCGATCGTCTTCCACGCCTTCAACGGCCTGCGCATCATCCTCGTCGACTTCTGGACGTGGGCCACCCGGCACCAGAAGGTCCTCTTCTACGTGGTCATCGCCCTCTGGGTCGTGACCATGCTCGCCTTCGTGCCACGGCACCTGATGAACGTCTTCAGCCACTGAGGAGGCCCAGGGACATGACTGCCATCGAAGCGCCTCGCACTCCCGCACGCCCCGCCCGCAAGCGTGGCGTGAACTGGGAGAAGTGGGGCTGGATCTACATGCGCGCCTCGGGCGTGGTGCTCCTCGTGCTCATCTTCGGGCACCTCTGGGTGAACCTCATCGACGGCGAGGGCATCAAGGCCATCGACTTCGGGTTCGTCGGCGGCAAGTGGGCGCAGCCGTTCTGGCAGTGGTGGGACGTACTGATGCTCTGGCTCGCACTCATCCACGGCGCCAACGGCATGCGCACCATCGTGAACGACTACACGAACCCGGGCACGGTGCAGAAGGTGCTGAAGGGCGCGCTGTTCGCCGCGGCAGCCGTGCTGATCGTGCTCGGCACCCTCGTGGTCTTCACGTTCGACCCGTGCCCCGCGGGCTCCCCCGCCGACCTGCTCCCCTCGTTCTGCCCCGCCGTCTAGGAGACCTGTGAATCCCGAGAGCGCCCACGTCGAGACGAAGATCGTCGACGGCGTCCACTACCACCAGTACGACATCGTCATCGTCGGCGCCGGCGGCGCGGGCATGCGGGCGGCCATCGAGGCCGGCCCAGGTGCGCGGACGGCGGTCATCTCGAAGCTCTACCCGACGCGGTCCCACACGGGCGCGGCGCAGGGCGGCATGGCCGCCGCCCTCGCCAACGTCGAGGAGGACAGCTGGGAGTGGCACACCTTCGACACCGTCAAGGGCGGCGACTACCTCGTCGACCAGGACGCCGCCGAGATCCTCGCCAAGGAGGCCATCGACGCGGTCATCGACCTCGAGAACATGGGCCTGCCGTTCAACCGCACGCCCGAGGGCAAGATCGACCAGCGGCGCTTCGGCGGCCACACGCGCGACCACGGCAAGGCCCCGGTGCGCCGGGCGTGCTACGCGGCCGACCGCACGGGCCACATGATCCTGCAGACGCTGTTCCAGAACTGCGTGAAGCTCGGCATCGAGTTCTATAACGAGTACTACGCGCTCGACCTCGTGATGACCGAGGTCGACGGCGTCGAGCAGCCGTCGGGCATCGTCGCCTACGAGCTCGCCACCGGCGAGCTGCACGTCTTCCAGGCCAAGGCGATCATCTTCGCCACGGGCGGCTTCGGCAAGATCTACAAGACCACCTCGAACGCGCACACCCTCACCGGCGACGGCGTCGGCATCATCTGGCGCAAGGGCCTGCCGCTCGAGGACATGGAGTTCTTCCAGTTCCACCCGACCGGCCTCGCCGGGCTCGGCATCCTCCTCACCGAGGGCGCGCGCGGTGAGGGCGCGATCCTCCGCAACGCCTCGGGCGAGCGGTTCATGGAGCGCTACGCCCCCACCATCAAGGACCTCGCCCCGCGTGACATCGTCGCCCGCTGCATGGTGCAGGAGGTGGCCGAGGGTCGCGGCGCCGGCCCGCACAAGGACTACGTGCTCCTCGACTGCACGCACCTCGGCGCGGAGGTGCTCGAGACGAAGCTCCCCGACATCACCGAGTTCGCACGCACCTACCTCGGCGTCGACCCGGTGTACGAGCCCGTCCCGGTGATGCCCACCGCGCACTACGCGATGGGCGGCATCCCGACCAACGTCGCCGCCGAGGTGCTGCGCGACAACACCACGGTGGTGCCCGGTCTGTACGCCGCCGGCGAGTGCGCGTGCGTCTCGGTGCACGGCTCCAACCGCCTCGGCACGAACTCGCTGCTCGACATCAACGTCTTCGGCAAGCGCGCCGGCCGCAACGCGGTCGAGTACGTGCAGACGGCCGATTTCGTGCCGCTGCCCGACGACCCCGCCGGCGACATCCGCCGCATGCTGCAGCTGCTCCGCGACTCGAACGGCACCGAGCGGATCGCCGCGATCCGCAAGGAGCTCCAGGACGAGATGGACAAGGGTGCGCAGGTGTTCCGCACCGACGAGTCGCTGGCGCACGTCACGAGCGTGATCGCCGGGCTGCGCGACCGCTACCGGAACATCGCCGTGCAGGACAAGGGCAAGCGGTTCAACACCGACCTCCTCGAGGCGGTCGAGCTCGGCTTCCTCCTCGACCTCGCCGAGGTCGTCGTCTTCTCGGCTCGCAATCGCAAGGAGAGCCGTGGCGGCCACATGCGCGACGACTTCCCGAACCGCGACGACGTGAACTACATGCAGCACACGATGGCCTACCTGTCGGGCGACGCGCACTCCTCGCTCGCCGACGATCACATCCGGCTCGACTGGAAACCCGTGACCATCACCCGCTACCAGCCGATGGAGAGGAAGTACTGACGTGACCACCGCCACGCTCGAGGCCCAGTCGACGGATGCCGCCATCCAGTCGTTCACCGTCACATTCCTGATCCGCCGCTTCGACCCCGACGTCGACACCGAGCCGCGCTGGCAGGACTTCGACGTCGAGATGTACCCCACCGACCGCGTGCTGGACGCCCTGCACAAGATCAAGTGGGAGCAGGACGGCTCGCTCACGTTCCGCCGCTCCTGCGCGCACGGCATCTGCGGCTCCGACGCGATGCGCATCAACGGGCGCAACCGGCTCGCGTGCAAGACGCTCATCAAGGACCTCGACATCTCGAAGCCCATCTACGTCGAGGCGATCAAGGGCCTGCCGCTCGAGAAGGACCTCGTCGTCGACATGGAGCCGTTCTTCGCGAGCTACCGCGAGGTGCAGCCGTTCCTCATCGCGAACTCCACCCCCGAGGCCGGCAAGGAGCGCATCCAGTCGATCGCCAAGCGCGAGATCTTCGACGACACCACGAAGTGCATCCTGTGCGCCGCGTGCACCTCGTCGTGCCCCGTGTTCTGGACCGACGGCCAGTACTTCGGGCCTGCGGCCATCGTCAACGCGCACCGGTTCATCTTCGACTCGCGCGACGACGCGGCATCCGTGCGGCTCGACATCCTGAACGACAAGGAGGGCGTGTGGCGCTGCCGCACGACCTTCAACTGCACCGATGCGTGCCCCCGCGGCATCGAGGTGACGAAGGCGATCGCCGAGGTCAAGCAGGCCATCATGCGCGGCAAGCCCTGAGGCGCTGACACGGACCACGACGAAGGGCCGGTGCGATGCACCGGCCCTTCGTCGTGGCACCGGCAGGCGGTTCCCCCTGCGCCGTGCCGGGCGGTCCGACCCGGCGGGGCGTCACCGCCCCGCCGGGTCACCGTCTCAGTCGCCGGACACCGTTCCCCGTCGCCGCCGGATGAGGACCCAGGCGACGCCCAGGCCGCCGAGGAGCATCAGGCCGCCACCGAACCAGAGCCAGGGCTCGGATGCGAAGCCGGTCACGGCGGTCTTCTGCGGCAGGCTCACCGTCACCGCGTCCTCGGCGCACTCGGTCAGATCGGGCACGTCATCGCCCGTGTCTGCGTCATCCCAGCAGACCTCACCGGTGTTGACGATCGAGGACGCCGTGGTTCCCGGTCGCACGTGCACGCCGAGCACGATGTCGGGCGCCGTCGTGATGTTCGGTCCCAGCACCCCCAGCAGGTCGCAGTGAAGCGTCCCGCCGTAGCCTGCCGAGTCCTTGCCGGTCACTTCGCAGTCCTCCCAGCGGGGGAACGCGGGGGCCGGATCCGTGGTGATCGAGTCCACTCGGAGGTGAGTGGGGATCGTGTCGAAGATCTCCACGGTGTCCGCGGCACCCGTGCCGACCGAGGTGACCCCCAGCGTGTACGAGAAGCTCGCGTCGGGCTTCGTCGACGTGACGCTCGCGGTCTTCTCGATGACGAGCTCCGACGGGCGCTCGATCGCACAGGTCGGCAGCGCCTGCGGGTAGACCGCCAGCACCTCCTCGCTCGGGTTGATCGAGAACGTGATCGAGGCCGGGTTCACCTGGTCGCGCCAGGGATAGGTCGGCACGGTCTCGTCGAGGATCAGGTCGAGGAACCTCGTTCCGGGCGTCGGCGGCGTGATCAGGTCCTGTTCGGTGATGGGGCGCCAACCGGGGAACGCGTACGGGATGCCGTTCGCGTCCACCGCAGCCCCCGGCCACAGGAGCCGGCCGGTGCGCGCGTCCCAGGGGATCGTCTCCACCTTCGTCTGCGTGCCGTCCGCCGAGACCCACGTGACCGTGATGTCAGCCGGGGCGACGTTGTCGGTGACCGAGATGTCGTAGTACAGCCACGGCACGTCGTTCACGCAGCGCACGTAGGCGCCCGAGTCGATCCGCTTCACGGGGACATCCACGTCGTCGCAGTCGTTCGTGGTGAACAGGTCGTCCTCGTCGACCTCAACGCACGCCTCGTTCGGGATCGGGTCGCTGTCGAGCGGCGGGATCACCGGGGGCGGGTCGTCGGGTCCGACGGCGGGCGGCGCGTCGACCGGCACGACCGTGAAGAGCACCGGGATGGTGATCGTCGTGATCGTCCCGGGGCCGAACGGCCCGGCCGCCGTCGCGCTGAACTGGTTGCCGACGGTGTTCTCGACGAAGTCGCCGCTGTCGGGATCGAAGGTCGCGGGCCCGGTGATCTCGAGCGTGTCGGGCAGCAGGTCGCTGACCACCACGTTCGTCACCGGCTCCGTGCCGTGGTTCGTCACGGTGAGCGTGTACTCGAAGGCATCGCCTTCCTCAACCGCCGTCTGGCCCTCGGGAAGCACGTACTCCTTGACGATGCCCACGTCGACCGGCTCCGCCACGTTCGTGACCTGGCAGTCGACGCGTGCGCCGAGCACGACCGTCGCGTCCGTCGGCTGTCCGCCGCGGACGCAGCCCCAGCCGCCGTTCTCGTAGAACTGCAGCAGCGGGTTCGCGAGGCCGGTCGCGTTCGGCGTCTCGGACAGGCTGTAGGTGCCCGTGGGGACGGTGAACACGAGCTGGCCGCTGCCGATGCCGCCGACGTTCACGAGGCCCGCCGCCAGCAGGTTCCACGCGTTCGCCTGCAACGGGGTGAGCCCGCCGAGGTCGATGTTCGCGAAGGCCGAGTTGTCGACGAACTTCTGCAGCCCGATCTGGCCGACCGGGATGTTCGTGCAGTCGTCGAGCTCGGTCACGATCGTGCCGTTGCCGAACGTCGCGCCGTTGAAGAAGCCGTTGCCGGTCTCGGAGGCCACGCAGTCCACCGTGTCGATCGACTGGATGTTCGCGACGAACGCCTGGATCGTGATGGTCCACACCTCGGTCGTGGCCGCGGCGATGAGGTCGCCCGTGGTGAGCGTCGTGTCGGTGTCGCCGTTCCACGAGGCGACGACGTCACCGTTCGGATCGGTGGCCACCGCACTCGTGATGACGACGCCCGCCGGGAAGGCCGGCGTGTCGCTCAGGTCGTAGAACAGGTCGTCATCGCTGTCGTTCGTGACGGTGATCTCGTACTCGACCTCCCAGTTGCCGAGCCCGAGGTTCGTCGCCGGGCCGGTGACGAGCTTCTCGGCCGTCGCCTGTCCCGGCTCGTCGCATGCGCTCACCTCGTTCGGCAGTCCGTCGACGGTCAGCGTGCCGACGTTCCGGAAGCCGCCCTCCTCGACGGTCTCCTGGCTGCACTCGGTGGTCTGGTCCTCCCATGCCTCCTCGGTCACGGTCGCGCCGACGGTGATCGTGTAGACGTGGGTGGTCGCCGCGGGCAGCACCACGTCGTCCGCCAGCGTCGCGGTCGTGGTCGCCGGCAGGTCGTCCCAGCTGCCCGATGCTCCGTCGGGGCCGGTCCAGGATGCCTCGTCGACCGTGATGCCGGAGCCGAACAGGTCGAGGTCGTCCTCGAGGTCGTAGGTGAGCGGCGACACCCCGCTGAGGTTCTCGACCTCGAGGGAGTAGACGATCACCCAGCTGCCGTCGGGCAGCTGCTCGGTGGAGGACACCGTCTTGTCGACCGTGTACTCGGCGGGCTTGGCGGTGTTCACGATCTCGCAGGTCACCGTCTGGCCCGGCTCGAGCGTGACGTCGGCGCCCTCGAGCTCGGCCGGCGTGTTCGGGTCGGTGCTCGTCACCGTGCAGACCCAGTCACCGCCCTCGAACTCGTCGGCCTCGGGGAAGTCCGCGGACTCGCCGAGCGTGTACGGCGTGTTCGAGTCGACCTCGCCCGTGGCGCCGCCGGCGCCCGAGAGCACCTCGGTGTCCCCGTCGGAGGCCGTGAGCGTCCAGAGGGTGGGCGGGAAGTCGCCCGCGACCTCGGCCGGCTCGACGGTCTTCACGAGCGTGAGCTTCGGTGCGACATCCGTGTTCACGATCTCGCAGTCGACGCTCGCGCCGAGCTGCGTGACCGTGAGCGTGGCGTTCGTCGCGCCGTCGGTCGTCGACAGGGTGAACGCGTCCTCGCCCTGCGGCGAGGTGCACGACCAGGTCTGCGAGACCTCGTACGCGACGCCGTCCTCCCAGACGGTGGACACCTCGTTGAGCGTGTAGCCCGTGTCGACCAGCACCGAGCCGGTGGCCGAGCCGTCACCGCTGAAGGTGTCGGCGTCGTCGCCCACGTTCGTGCCGCTGAGGGTCCAGTCGGCCGCTACGGCGTCGCCGCCGTGCGCGTTGTCGACGATCTTCTCGAGCGTCACCTCCTGCTCGCAGTCGACCTCGTTCGTCACCGTGAACACGTTGTGAGTGTCGACGAGGGTCTCGAGGCCGGTGCCGTCGGTGCCGACGAGCTCGCAGCCCTCGGGGATGACGACGTCGGTCTCGTCGATCGACACCTCGTCGTCCTCGACGTAGGGCCCGTACTCCTCGCCCCAGGCGACCGGATCGCCGTCGAGCGTCGGCGTGGCCTCGAAGCCCTCGGGCAGCGCATCGCTGTCCCAGGCGATCGGGTCGCCGCCGTCGATCACCCAGAGCTTCTGGAGCTCGACCACCACCGGGACGTCGAAGCAGGCCTCGGACTCGTAGTCGTCGCCCGAGACGACGAGCGCGCCGTTCAGCAGGCCCTGGCCGCCCTCACCGTCGCAGCGGTGGGAGGCGTCGCCGGGCACGTCGTCCACGGTGAAGGACACCACGACGTCGAAGGTGTGGGTCACGCCGCCGGGCAGCGCCTCGTCCTCCACGACGGTGTCGTCGGTGGAGTCCGCGCCATTCCAAGCGGGGTTCACCGTGACATCCGCGCTGCTGATCTCCCGGTCGACGATCGTGACATCACCCGTGAAGTCGGGCGTGTCGCTGAGGTCGTAGACGAGGCCCTGGTCGGCGCTGAGGTTCCGCACCGTGATCTGGTAGCCGGCCTCCCAGTGGTCGCCGGCCCACACGACGCCGCCGACCGTGGTCTTCACGACCTCGGGCTGGGCGGGGAGGCCGCAGCCGGTGTCGGTCTGGGTGGTGGTGCCCGAGGTGAGGGACGCCTCGTTGAGGAATCCGACGTTCGGCTCGCCCTCGGTCGCGTCACAGGTGCCCGTGGTGGGGTCCGCGAACGCGTCGGCGTCGACCGTCGCCGTGACCGTCACCGTGTAGGTGTCGACCTCGTCGATGCCGATGATCTTCGGCGAGCCCACGATGGTCTCCGTCGGGTTCGCCTCGGGATCGGCCCAGTCGCCCTCGTCGCCCTCGCCCGCCCACTCGGCCGAGAGGATCTCGACCTCGGGGCCGAAGCGCAGCGTGTCGCTGAGCGTGTACTTCGTGATGAAGTCGGCGTTGCCGGTGACCGTCACGTCGTACACGGCGGTCCAGACGCCGTCGCCGTCCTGCGTCACGGTCGGGTCGCTCTTCACCACGGTCGGCACGCCGCCGTCGGTGATGTCGGTGCACTCCTCGTCGTCGCGCACGATCTCCCCGCTCGTCAGCACGGCCTCGTTGAAGAAGCCCTTGCCGGGAGCGGGTGCGGCGACGGTGCACTCGAGGTCGGCCTCGGGCACGCTGCCCGAGGGGACGTCGACGTTCAGCACGATCGTGAAGACGTCGGTCTCGCCGGCTGCGATCGGCTCATCGGTCGCGACGACGATGTCGGTCGTGCCGTCATAGGCCACGGTCGGGCCGCCGTCGATCACGTAGGAGTTGTAGATCACGCCCGCGGGGAACTGCGGGTCGTCGATGAGCGAGTAGAAGCCCGGCTTGGACCCCGGCGCGGTGTTGGCGACCGTGAGCGTGTAGCTCACGTTCCAGCTGCCGTCGGGCTGCTGGACTGCCGTCGCCCCGGTCTTCGCGATCGTGGGCGCGCTCGGGTTGTCGCACGCGGTGTCGGTGGTGTCCTCGCCGCCGACCGTGAGCACGGCGGCGTTGTTGAACGCGCCGTCGCTCGCGTCCGACGGACAGGCCGTCTGCGCCGGGGTGAGGTCGGGGCCGTCGAGGGCGATGCCCGTCACGGTGATCCGATACGTCGTCGAGGCGTTCCCCGCGAGGTACGCGTCGACGGCGAGGTCGCCGGACCCGGCCCACGACGTGGGGTACGGCGCGCCGTCCTTCGTGACGGCATAGCCCGCTCCGCTGAGGTCGATGCCCGCACCGAAGTGCAGTTCGTCGGCCAGGGAGTACGTGCCGCCGAACGCGTCCGTGTTCGTCACGACGACGTCGTAGGCGATCGTCCAGAGGCCGTCGGCGCCCTGCGACACCGAGCCGAACACCACGGACTTCTCGTGCACGATGTCGGGGGTGTCCACGGTGACGCAGCCGGTGGCATCCGTCTCCTGGTTGCCCGAGAGGAGCGTGGCCGTGTTGTTCAGGCCGTTGTCGGACGGGCAGGTGTAGGCCGGGTCATCCGCCCCGATGCGCACCGTCACGGCGATCTGGTAGACGTGCTGGTCGACCCCGGGGGTTCCCGGGAGCGAGACGCCGTCGGCGAGCAGGGTGTTCGGCGCGAGCCCGGTCCAGCCCACCACGGTGGGCACCGGCGACGACACGACGCTCGCGGTGCCGACGACCTCGGCCGAGGCCGGCAGGTCGAGGGCGTCCTCGAGGTCGTAGATCACGCCGATCGTGGCCGACGGGTTCAGGACGGTGATCGTGTACGGGAGGGTCCACGTGCCGTCGCCGTTCGCGACCGCAGCACCGCCCACCTTCGTGATCGTGGGGTTCACCGGCTCGGCACAGGCGTCGTCCTCTCCGACGGTCTGGCCGTTCACCGACAGGGTCGCGGTGTTCAGGAATCCGCCGTCGTCACCCGAGGTCGGAGCGGGGCAGGCCAGCTCGTTGTCGGGGTCGGCGAAGGCGCCGGCGTCCACCTGCGCCTGCACGACGACCGTCCAGGTGTCGGTCGCACCGGCGGGCAGGGACCTGCCGGCGGTGAACGTCTGCACGCTGCCGAAGCCGCCGGCGAACGGATGCGACGGGCCGCCGTTCGGCTCGGCGTAGTCGGCGTCGAGGATCGTGATGTCACCGCCGAAGCCGAGCTGGTCGGCCAGCCCGTAGGTGACCGGCGCGAAGGCGCTCGGGTTCTTCACGTCGATCGTGTAGGTGATCGTCCACGTGCCGTCGGGGTTCATGACCGGGACGGCGACGTTCTTGACGACGGTCGGCGTGAACGGCTTCAGCGTGTTGGTCACGACGCAGGCCACCGAGTCGCCGGCGCCGAGGGCGCCGACGGCCGGGCCGGGCACGTTCGCGCCGCCGTTCTTCGAGCACTGCCAGGTGCCAGCCTGGAACTGGTCCGCGTTCGGCAGCGCCGTCGACTCGGCGAGCGTCAGTGCCACGCCGGCGGGCACCGTCACGAAGCCGGGGGTGCCACCGGCACCGGATGCCACGACGGCGGCGGTGTCGTTCCGGGTGGCGCTCAGCGTCCAGGCCGTGTCGGGTGCCACGCCGCCGGTGACCACCTTGTCGAGTGACAGCTTCGGCGGGATCGGACGGTTCGTGATCACGCAGGTCGCGCTGTCGAGCGCCGGGAGGGTGACGGTCGTCGTCGTGACGTAGGTGCCGTTCGGACCGGTGTCGCACTGGATGGAGACCTGCTCCCAGCCGGCGGGGCCACCGGACTCGGAGATCGTGTAGGCCTTGCCCGGCCGGACCGAGATCGTCTGGCCCGTGGTGACGGTCTGGGCGTCGAGCCCGGGGATCGCCGGGGCGCTCGGCGTGGCCGTGAGGCTCCACGCGGCCGGGTTCGCGGTGATGCCGTCGATCGGCTGGAGGGTCTTCACGAGGGTGAGCCGTGCGGTCTGGTTCACCGCGGTGCACTGCACCCAGTTGCCGAAGCCGACGTTCACGCCGCCGTTGAGACCACCGGCGTTGCCGCCGGTCGGCTGGCCGTTGGCATCCAGCGGAACGCACGCCCAGCTGCCAGTGGAACCGGGCACCGAGAGCACCGGGTCGCGGTTGTCGAGCTGCGTGTAGCGCGGATCGCCGCCCGACTCGGCGAGCGGGTAGACCACGCCCGGCGTGATCGTGCCGGTGACGCCGGAGCCGCTGTCCTGGCCCTCGGGGAACGCGAGGGCTCCACCGCCGGGTGTCAGGGCGTCGAGCGTCCAGAGGTTGGTCGGCACGGCGTCGTCGGCGACGTCCTTGCGCAGGGTCAGTCGCGTCGGGCACGTCACGGTATTCGTGATCTGCACCGAGTTCGCCCCGGCCACGAGCTGGAGCTGGTAGGGGTTCGTCAGGGGCACGTTCGTGCCGCTGCCGTTCACCTGCGTCACCGTCTTGCTGACGACCGTGCAGAGGGTCGGCAGGGCACCGAGGGTCTCGTTGATCGGGATGGTCTGCCCGGCGGAGAATCCGCCGACGACGTTGCCGAAGCCGGTGCCCTGGCCGTTCACCACGGCGTTGCCGGTGAGGGCGGGGTTCTGGCCGTGCGGGATCGCCGGCTGACCGTTGATCGCCCAGAGCTTGTTCACCACGACCGTGGCCGCCGGGTTCGGCGCCTGGTTGTAGAAGGTGCAGCTGACCGCCGTGCTCGGGCTGACCGGCACGTTGACGCCCGGCTGCCCGGGCACGGTGTTGTTGTTCGTCACGCCCGCGATGATCGGCTGGGCGGGATCGCTGAGGTTGCGACAGACCGCGTTGAGGCCCGACTGCGGCAGGCCCGTGAATCCGGCCTGCATCGTCTCGCGGATCACCACGGTCCCCGTGGTGGTCCCGCCCGTGAAGTCCAGCGGGTAGTTGATCGAGCCGGTGCCCGCGCCGGTCTGCCCGTTCGCCGGGTTCGGGGTTCCGACCGAGACGCCTGCGGAGGGGTTGGTGGCGGAGATGGCCCAGCCCCCGGTCGGCTGCGCCTGCGCGATCGTCCCGCCCGGCGGCACGACCTGCTTCACCACGCTCACGGATCCCTGGCAGTTGCCGAGGGCGAGCTGGCGGAGGGCCGCTCCTGCCGCGGCGTAGTTCTCGGTCTGGTAGTAGTCGGCCGTGCCGGCATTGCTGCCGTTGTACGCCGTCGCTCCCGAGATCGCTCGCAGGTTCAGCGCGGTGTCGGCATTGCTGACGCCGTTGCCGACGCCGAGGGCGATGACGCGGGTGTTCTCGGACTTGATGGCGTTCGCCGAGAAGATGGCGTTCTCGACCTCGCGCATACGGGTGAAGTCGCCGGGCGCGGTCTCGGAGCCGTAGATCGTCGGGTTGCCGTCGGTGAGGATGATCGCGACGTCGTAGGCCGTCGGCGAGACGGCGACCTGGTGGAGGCCGCGATCCCAGTTCGTGGTTCCGTTCGTCGGTGCGGTGAGCCCGTTGATCCAGCCGTTGACCGTCGCCGCTCCGCCGGCCGTCGACACCGGGGTGATCGGCCGGTTCTGGTTGTTGCTGTTGTTGGCCGGGGCCGAGGCGGCGAAGGTGAAGAGGCCGACGCGTGACGGCGTTCCCGTCAGCGAGTCGACCAGTGTCACGCCGGCCGCGCGGGCCTGCGCGATGAAGGGGTTCACCGAGCCGGAGAGGTCCATGATGAGCGCGACGTCGAGGCCGCACTGCTGCGGGGCGGCGATGTTGTTGCGCGACGTCTGCCAGACGCCTCCGGATGCGTCGCGGTTGGTGTTGCCCGAGCTCACCATGAACTCGGCCGGCGGGGTGGTCGTGTACGTCTGGCCCTGCCGGATCTGCCAGGTGCCGCCCTGAAGCAGGCCGACGCGGAAGCTGTAGCTCGTGGCCTCGTTGTCGCCGCCGAACGCGTCACCCGTGCGCAGGCTGGGGTTCGTGAAGTATCCCGCGGGCGCGGCGATCTGCCGCACCCACATCTGGCGGTCTCGGTTGAGGCCGCCCGGATCGGTGTCGGGCACGACGAAGCTGCAGTCGCCCGCGGCATCCGCGGTACAGCTGAAGAGGAGCGTGCCGCCCGTGCGGGCGGTGTAGAGACCGAGCTGCACGCCCGGGAGCGCGGAGATCGAGTTCGGGTCGGCGGTGCTGCGCACGTCGCCCGTGCGAACGGTGATGACCGCGCTGTCGCCCGTGGCCGGGGGGACCGCGAAGACGCCGACGTCGGCCTGCACGTCGTCAGGTGCCGTGGTGCGCTGCTGCGGTGCGTCGGTCGGCTCGTCGGTCTCCGGTGTCTCATCGGTCGACGTCTCGTCCGACGTCTCGTCCGACGGCTCGTCCGAAGGCTCCTCAGTGCCCTCGGCCGGAGTCTCCGTCGACTCGGCCGGGTCCGTCGCCGGATCCGTCGCGGGGTCCGTCGCGGCGGAGGACTCCTCGGTCGGTGCGACGGTCGTCGTCGCCTCCGAGGTCTCGCTCGTCGACGCATCGGTCCCCGGATCGTCCGCCGGATCCGCGAAGGCCATCGTGGGCAGTCCGATCGCCAGCATGCCCGCGACCGCCACGGCCGCCACGGCCCCGCGGAACGTGCGCCTGCGCCGCTCGACCCGCTCTCGACGGCTGCGGCGCGTCGTGGAGGCGCCAGTGGATGAGGAACGGTCGAACAAGCTGTCCATGGTTGTCGAACCTTCGCGTCGGGGGGTGGCGCAGATCTGAGGATTGCGCAACTGCGCCGAGTCAAGCAGAGCGAACGGGGGACACGACAGGGTGCGCTCGACACCAATACGGGGGACAAGGTCCGTTTCGAAACCGCGTCTGATCAGGCATTGCAAGCACTTGTCACCCGAAGACGGGGTACCTGTCCCCCGTCACTCGCGTCCGAGGGCGAGGGACTTCGGGGGACATCGGCGTCACGGCGGGCGTTCCCGCCACCATCCGGTTCCGCCCCGCGCCCGCACCGCGCGCCGAAGGGGCCGGCGCTCGCGCGCCGACCCCTTCGGTTCGTTCCCCCCGGCCTCAGGCCCGGATGCGCCCCTCCCGGCGGCGTCGGATGATCGTCATGCCGACGAGCACCGCACCCAGGAGGGCGAGCACGCCGCCGCCCCAGGCGAAGGGCGTGACGTCGAATCCCGTCGAGGCGATCGCCGCCTGCTTCACCGGCACGTCGACGGTGTCGTCCGCACACGGGATGACGGCTTCCGCGTCGGCCGGTGCATCCGCGTCGTCCCAGCACACCTCACCGGTGTTCGAGATGGACGTCGCGTGGCTCGCCGGGTTCACGTGCACGTCGAGCGTGATCGGCGGCGCCGTCGTGAGGTTCGGACCGAGCACTCCGAGCAGGTCGCAGTGGAGCACGCCTCCGTAGCCGGCGCTGTCGGTTCCGGTCACCTGGCAGTCCTCCCAGCGCGGGAATGCGGGTGCCGGAGCGGTGGAGATCGAGTCGACCCGGAGGTCGGTCGGGATCGCGTCGAAGATCTCGACGGGCTCCGCGCCCCCGGTTCCCACCGAGGTGACCTTCAGCGTGTACTCGTAGTCGCCACCGGGCGCCGTCGACGAGACGCTCGCCGTCTTCTCGATGTCGAGGTCGGGAGGACGCACGATCGCGCACGCCGGCAGGGCCTGCGGGTAGGTGACCAGCACCGCCTGGCTCGGGTTGATCGAGAAGGTCACCGTCGCGGGGTTCACCATGTCACGCCACGGGTACGTCGGCACGGTCTCGTCGAGGATGAGGTCGAGGAACCTCGTGCCCGGCGTCGGCGGCGTGATCAGGTCCTGCTCGGTGATCGGGCGCCATCCCGGGAACTGGTACGGGATGCCGTTCGCGTCCACCGCGGCACCGGGCCAGAGCAGCGGCTCGTTCCGGTCCTCCCACGGGACCACGACCTCGTAGGTCAGCGTGCCGTCGCCGGAGACCCACGTCACCGTGATCGGCCCGGGCGTGACGCTGTCGGAGACCTTGATGTCGAGGTACAGGTACGGCACGTCGTTCACGCAGCGCGGGTAGGCTCCGGCGTCGATGGCCTTCTGCGGCACGTCGACGTCATCGCAGTCGTTCGTCGAGATGAGGTCGGCCAGGGCTCCCTCGGTCGGCGTGATCGCGACGCAGGCCGCGTTCGGGATGTCGCCGAGGTCGACGGGCTCCACCACGGGCGGCGGGTCGTTCGGTCCGACGACGCCGGGCGCCTCGACCGGGGCGGGCTGGAGCATCGTGACCGGGATGCGCACCGTCACGACGTCACCGGGTGCGAACGGTCCGACGCCGTGGGCTGCGAACTCGTTGCCGACGGTGGACTCGCTCCAGCTGCCGAGTCCGTCGAAGGCCGCAGCACCGGTGATCGCGAAGCGGGCATCGATCGTGTCGGCGATGTCGAGCTCGGACACCGGGAGCGTCCCGTTGTTCCGCACCGTGAGCACGTAGTCGAACTCGTCGCCGGCGTCGACCGCGGTCGCCCCCTCGGCCAGCTCGTACGTCTTCTCGAGGCTGACGTCGACCGACTCCGCTTCGTTCTCGACGGCACAGCTCGTCAGGTGACCGAGGGTGACGGTACCGACGTCACCGGTGTCGACCTTCGCTCCGCCGTCGACGCCGCACAGCCAGTCGCCGTTGAAGTAGTAAGCGAGGAGCGGGGAGTCGGCCTTCGCCTCGGAGATCTTCTCGAGCAACGAGTAGTCACCGGTCGGGACCGTGAACACCAGGCCGGAGTCACCCTTGACGAGCAGCGTCTCCAGCTTCGGGGCGTTCTCCCCCGTCAGGTTCCAGTCGCCCGGCGTCAGCACCGAAAGCGATCCCGGCGTCACCCCGCCGAGGTCGATCCGACTGAGGATCGCCTCGAGGGCCGAGTTGTCCACCGTCTTCTGGAGTTGGATGCGCCCGACCGGGATCGTCGCGCACGCGTCGACGTCGGTCACGATCGTGCCGTTGACGAGCGTGGCCCCGTTGAAGAACCCGTGGCCGCTCGTCGAGGCGAGGCAGGTCACGTCGTCGAGCTCGGTGACGTTCACCACGTTCGCCACGACCGTGATCGTGTAGGTGTGCACGTCGAGTGGTGCGATGAGCTCGTCGTCGGCGAGGACGGTGACGTCGTCACCGTTCCAGTCGGACGTGTCGACGCCGGCGTCGTTGGTCGCGACCGCGTCGCCGTCATCGATCACGACACCAGCGGGGAATCCGAGTTCGTCCTCGAGGTCGTAGTACAGATCGAGGTCGGCGCTCTCGCTCGTCACGACGACCTGGTAGACGACCTTCCAGTCGCCGTTGCCCAGGTTCTCGGGAGATCCGACGACCTCCTTCGTGACGGTCGTGCGTCCCGGCTCGTCGCAGGCGGTGGCGGCCTGCGGCTCACCCTCGCCGACGGTCAGGAACGCCGTGTTGCGGAACCCGCCCGGCTCGGTGTCGCCCGGCTGGCAGCGGTCCTGGCTGGTCTCGTAGACCTGCTCGGGCACCGTCGCGTTGATCGTGACGATGTAGGTGTCGGTGCCGGATGCCGCGACCGACGTGTCGCGCGCCAGCACGAAGTTCGACGCCTCGGCGTCCCAGTCGTCGGCTTCATCCGAAGGTCCGGTCGCGGAGGAATCGTTGATCACGACGCCGACGCCGAAGTACGGCTCGTCGTCGAGGTCGTAGACGAGCGGCGCGACCGGGCTCTGGTTGGTGACCGTCACCTCGTAGACGAGGTCCCAGGTGCCGTCGGTGTTCTGCTCGATCGACGTGAGGTCCTTCGTGATCACGCCGGTCGGCGCCACGACGTCGTTGGTGACCTCGCACGTGAGCGAGGCGCCCGGCGTCGCGACGAACTGGTTGCCCGTTGTCTGGGGGTCCATGTCGGTGCAGACGACCGCGCCACCGGTCCAGCCCACGGGCAGGTCGCCCTCCGTGACCGTGTACACGGTACCGATCGCGAGGTTCGTCCACGTCACGCTGTCGGTCTCGTCACCGGTTCCCGACACGGCCTGCTCGGCTCCCGGAAGCACGCCGTCGGCCGGCGAGATCGTGAGCGGGAAGGCCCACTCGAATCCGTCGGGGACGCCCGCCACGTGCTTCGTGACGGTGACGTCGCCGGGCTCCGCCGTGTTCGTGATCGTGCAGCCGAGCGAGAGGCCGGGCGTCACGAGGAACTGGAATCCGGCGAGCTGCGCATCCGCATCCTCGACGTCGCCGCCGTTGCAGACGAAGTCGCCCTCGTTCCAGCCGCCGACGTCGCCCTCGGTGAGGGTGTAGGTCTGGCCGACCACGAGGTCGTTCCAGCTCACGCTGGAGTCACCCTGCGTGACGTGCTGCGTCGCGTCCTGGCCGGTGACCACCGGCGAGATCGTGATCGCGAAGTCGAACGGGTAGCCCTGCGGCACACCCTCGACGATCTTGCGCACCGTCACGTCGCCCGACTCGGGAACGTTCGTATAGGTGCACGTCACGGTCTGGCCGGCCGCGAGCGTGATGTCCGCCGTGGCATCCGTGACCTCGACTCCACCGTTCGGCGAGCAGGCGAGGCCCTGGAGCTTCCAGTCGGTCGTCGCCGACTCGTTCACCGTGTAGGTGCCGGGAAGCAGCTGCCCGAAGACCTTCGCCGGGTCACCGTCGGTGAGCGTGAAGCCCGCCGCCGGGGCGTTCGGCGCGTCGAAGGTGAACGGGAAGGCCACGGATGCGCCACCGGGGATCGAACCGACGCCCGGCACCACCTTGTCGATGATGATGGTCGACAGCTCCGTGTTCGAGTACGTGCACGTGATCGTCTCGCCCGGGTCGAGGTCGATGAGCCCCTTGAGCGCGTTCCCCTGGTCGATGGACGAACCGCCGTCGGCTCCACCGGCGCGCGATTCCACGCAGCCGACGAGCTGACCGACATGGGTGTTCGTCAGCAGCTCCGTGACGCTGTAGCTGCCGGCGACGACGTTGTCGTAGGTGTTGGCGCCGACACCACCGGAGGTGGTGACGCCGAAGCTGCCGATCGAGGGATCGCCGGCCCAAGGCCAGGTGCCCGTGAACTGGAAGGTGCCATCAGCACCGTCGATGTTCTTGACGACGATGATCTTGCCCTTGGCGGTGTTCGTGATGTCACAGGCGAACACGTCGCCCGCCTGCACCGTGAACCCGCTCTCGGTGACCGGCTGCGAGGCATCGCTGCCCGCGTGCTTCACGGTGCAGACGAGCTCCCCGGCGACCCAGCCGTTGCCGGGGTTCTTCTCCGCCAGGGAGTAGGTCGTTCCGGGCACGAGGTTCGCGAACGTCGTCTCGGCCGACCCGCCGCCGGCGGGAGTCGCGATCATCTGCTCGACCGGTGCGCCCGCGGGTGCGAGCGGCGTGAGCACGAAGGTGAAGGTGCCGCTTGCGCCGACCGAGGTCTTCGTGATCTTCGCCGAACCCGGCGCGGCCGTGTTCAGCACGGTGCACGAGAGTGTGAAGCCCGGCGTGACGATGAACTGGTCTCCGGCCAGGTTCGGGTTCGAGTCGGGGCCGCAGTCCACGCCTCCACCGGTCCACCCGGCCGGCAGCTTCTCCGTGATCGTGTACTCGGTGCCGACGTCGAGGTTCTTCCACGTGACGCTGTCGGTCGTGTTCCCCGAGCCGCTCACCGTCTGGGTGGCACCGGGGGTCACCCCGGCGCTCGGCGTGATCGTGAGGTCGAACTCCCAGTCGGTTCCGGATGCGACGCCCGCCACGGTCTTCGTGACGGTCACCTCGCCGGGGGTGGCCACGTTCGTGAGGTCGCAGGTGACCACGAGACCCGGGGTCACGGTGAACTGCCACTTCGTTCCGGGAACGCGCTCGCCGACGTTACAGGTGAACCCCTGCGTGGTGTACCCGGCGACTGTTGGCTCGCTCAGCGTGTAGGTCTGGCCGACGATGAGGTCGGTCCACTTGGCGGTCGGCGTCTCGTCGGACAACGTCTTGGGGTTCTGCTGTCCGCCGGGAACCGGGTCGATCCCGATCTGGAACGCCCAGTCGTCGGCGCCCTCCACGTGCTTCGTGACGGTGACCTCGCCGCGCGTCGCGGTGTTGAGCACGGTGCACGTGACCGTCTCGCCCGGGTCGAGGGTGATGTTGATCGGCGAGTCCGTGGTCGGGTTCTCCGAGGTGCAGGTCATGCTCGTGACATCCCACCCGGCGAGCGCCGCCTCGGTGAGGGTGTAGGCGCCGGGCTTGACCTGGTTGAAGGCCTTCTCGCCGCCGTCCTTCAGCGCGAAGCCGGGCTGGCCCGTCAGCGTGAAGTCGAACGAGGTCGTCGAACCGTCGGGGTTGGTCTCCTTCTTGACGATGATGTTGCCGCGCTGCGTGTTCGTGTAGGTGCACGTGACGAGCTCACCCGGTTCGAGGTGGATGCTGGCGACGCCCGTCGCCACATCGCCCGTCGAGGCGACGCCCGTGGCGTCGTCGGTGCAGGAAAGGCTGGTGAGGTCGTACGCCGGTGCCGGCGTCGTCTCGGTCACCGTGTAGTCGCCCGGGGCGACGCTCGTGAAGTCCTTCGACCCCGTCTTGACGTCTCCGGTCGTGGTGATCTGGAACGGACCGCCGGGGATCGTCGTCGTGAAGTCGAACGTGCCGTTGGCCCCCGCGACATTCTTGATGATCCTGATCGCGCCGTCCTGCCGATTGGTGAACGTGCACTCGGTGATCTGCCCGGCGACCGTGGTCACCACGGCGGTGCCGGTCGCGAGGGTGGTGGTCGCCGGCGTCGAGCAGGTGAGCGCCGTGAGGTGCCAGGCCGGCGTGCCGGGCTCGGGGAACTCGTTGATCGTCACGGTCGAGCCGGGCACGAAGGAGGTGACCGGCGAGCTCGTGCCGCCGTCGACCTTCACGGGCGTGCCGTTGATGGCGAAGTCGAACGTGGTCGGGTCGCCCTGGGCGACCTTGGTGATCTTCACGCCGGACGTGGAGTTCGTGATGACGCAGGTGGTGGTGGCACCGACGAAGAGCTTGAACGGCTGGTTGGTGTACGTCTCGACCTGGTTGGTCGAGGGGTTCGTCACGGTGCAGACGGTGGACTGGTGCACCCACGGCTGCCCGGAGTCGACGGTCTCAGCGAGCTGGTAGTCGGTGCCGGCGAAGACGTTGCCCCACGTGTGGGTGTCGCCGACGCCGATCGGCGCGGCGATCGCGTTGTTGTTGCCCTGGGGCAGCACCGGGCCGGTCAGCGTGCCGTCGTGCACGATGCCCCCGCCGGTGCGGGTCACGGTGTAGTCGAAGACGTCGTCCGACGTGGCGTCGGCCGGGTTCGCGACCTTCTTCACGACGAGGCTGCCGCAGTTGGTGATGGTCAGCGGGTTGGACGACTTCAGCATGTCCTGCAGCGTCGCCGTCTCGTTATTGCCGGTGCGGGTGATGAATCCGGCGTCGAGGAACGTGCGACAGGCGCCGTCGCTCGGCAGGAGGTTCGAGGCCGTCAGGTCGACCGCCATCTCGCCGAAGGTCGCGTCGTTGCCCGTCGTGTTGGTGTCGGTGTTCTTCCCGACCGCAGCCTGGTAGACGATCGGGGTTGCGATCGGCTCCCAGCTGTCGCCGTCCCAGCCCAGCACGCGGATCGACGTGTTCGGGTTCCCTGACGGGTCGTAGTTGAACTCGATGAGGTCGACTCCTGCGACGAGCCCGTCGAGGCCGTCGATGAAGTTGATCGCGTTCATGACCAGCACGATCGTGAACACCGTGATCGTCGCGCTCATCCACGAGGAGCCGACCGTGATGCCGCC
>NZ_WJSP02000100.1 GCF_009720255.1 Agromyces humi
TCCTCGCGCTGATCTCCCCGGCGTCGATGGGCATGGGGGACGTGAAGCTCGCCCTGGTCATCGGCCTGCTGCTCGGATGGTTCGGCCTCACCGCCTGGCTCATCGCGCTGCTCGCCGCGTTCGTGGTGGCGGTGCGCCGGTCGGTGCGGCGTGCGGCGAGGCCCGCCGTGGCGAATGCGTGTGCGAGGCTCATCGTCCCGTTCCCGTCCGTGCGACCGCCGATCGGCCGCGACGGCCCCATGTTCACGGCGGCCGCGGTCCGCCGGATCCGGGCGGTCCCGATGTCGACCCCCGGGAGTACACTGAGGTTCTCTCGTCTAGGGGGTGCGCATGGTCTCCGCCGATCTCATCGCAGTGCTCGCCACGGCCGGCTTCGTCGGACTGTTCGTCGGCACGTCGGTCCTCGCCGGCCGCGGCCTCGGGCTCGAGCAACGCGCCGGACTCCTCGAACGCCGCGATCCCGGCACCGCGGCCGCGCTCCGCCGAGCGCAGTCGATCACGGACTTCGCGAGCGGCGGCGTGTTCGGCGACGAGGGCTTCGGCGCCGTCTGCACGCCGAGCCGCAAGAGCTGGCACGACATGGCCAGGGTGCGCGCGACTGATTCCGACCTCCGCGTCGAGGTGCCCGAAGAGACGCTGCCGCCGATGCCGGCCACCGTCGTCGCCCTCGCCCGGAGCGAGCACGTGCCGCAGGCGCCGCGCACGCGGCATCCGTCGACCGAGGCGCCCGTCAGGGCTCAGGCGGCGGCGAAGAGCCCCGGCCACCAGCCGACGGCCAGGGGATAGCCCACGAACGACACGATGTCGATGATCCAGTGCGCGATCACGAGCGGCATCGTGCGGCCCCAGCGCGCGTAGCACCAGCCGAAGACGACGCCCATGGCGACGTTGCCGACGAACGGTCCGAAGCCCTGGTACAGGTGATAGCTCCCGCGCAGCACCGCGCTGGAGAGGATGGTGGCCCATCGTCCCACTCCGAGCTCGGCGAAGCGCGTGAAGAGGTAGCCGACGACGATGACCTCCTCGGTGAGTGCGGCCTCAAGGGCGCGGAACACGAGGATCGGCACCGTCCACCACAGCCAGTCGGCCGGTGAGGCCTGCACCGCGACGGTGAGGCCGAGCACCCGGCCGAGCGCGTACAGCGCCAGGCCCGGCACGCCGATCACGAGCACCAGCAGCACGCCGGATGCCGCGTCGCGGCCGGGCTGCGTCAAGTCGAGGCCGATGCGGCGGAACGGGCTCCGACCGGGCTGCCACAGCAGGTAGAGCACGAGCGCCACCGCGAAGAGCCCGAAGAAGACGTCGAGGAACTGGTAGGTGAAGTCCAGCCACTCGCGCGTCGAGCGCGACGGGTTGAGCGCCACGCTCTGGTCGCCGAGCGCGCGCTCCTCGGTGAGCTTCGCGATGAGCGACACGATCGAGTAGACGGCGGACGCACCGAGCGACAGTCCGAGGACGATCACGACCTCGATCCGCAGGCGCCATGCAGTGGACATGCGGTAATCCTCGCATGGCGGTGATGCGCGCAAGAATCGTGCGCCGCCGGGCGGTTTTCCGCATCCGTGTCACCCGCTACATTGCGCGTCGGTAACGGTTTCCCTCTGGGTTTGCTTCCGTGCAAGCGGCTTCATAGTCTCGATCTACTAGCGCTCCAGTGCGACCAGAAGTCGTGCTGTCGACGCACATCTCACCAGGAGGAACATTGAAGATCAAGAGATTTGGCGTTGTCGCCATTGCTCTTGCGGCCGCGGGAGCGCTCACGCTCTCGGGCTGCACCAGCGGTGACGCCTCGTCGTCGGCCGGCGCCGGCGACTCCAGCGCCGTCGTCACCACGAACGGTTCTGAGCCCCAGAACCCGCTGGTCCCGACGAACACCAACGAGACCGGTGGTGGCAAGATCCTCGACGCGATCTTCGCGGGCCTGATCTACTACGACGCTTCGGGCGCCCCCGTCAACGACGTCGCCGAGTCGATCGAGACCGACGACGCGCAGAACTACACCATCAAGCTCAAGGCCGACCAGAAGTTCTCGAACGGCGAGCCCGTCACGGCTTCGTCGTTCGTCGACGCGTGGAACTACGGCGCACTCCTCTCGAACGAGCAGCTCTCGAGCTACTTCTTCGAGTCGATCGAGGGCTTCAGCTACGACGAGGACTCGGAGCTCACGGGCCTCGAGGTCGTCGACGACACGACCTTCACGGTCAAGCTCAAGCAGCCCGAGTCGGACTTCCCGCTGCGCCTCGGCTACTCGGCGTTCTACCCGCTCCCCGAGTCGGCCTTCGAGGACATGGAAGCCTTCGGTGAGAACCCGGTCGGCAACGGTCCCTACATGCTCGACGGCGAAGGCGCCTGGAAGCACAACGAGAAGATCGACCTCGTCGTGAACCCCGACTACGACGGCCCCCGCAAGGCGGCCAACGGCGGGCTCGACATCGTCTTCTACGCCACGCAGGAAGCGGCCTACGCCGACCTCCAGGGCGGCAACCTCGACGTGCTCGACGCCATCCCCGACGGCGCGCTGTCGACCTTCCAGGACGAGTTCGGCGACCGCTCGGTCACGCAGGCCGCGGCGATCTTCCAGTCGTTCACCGTCCCCGACCGTCTCGCCCACTTCGGTGGCGAGGAGGGCAAGCTCCGTCGCGCCGCCATCTCGAAGGCGATCAACCGCGAGGAGATCACCGACGTGATCTTCTCCGGCACCCGCACCCCGGCGCACGACTTCACCTCGCCGGTCATCGACGGCTACTCCGAGGACATCCCCGGTTCCGAGGTGCTCGACTTCGACGCCGACGAGGCGAAGAAGCTGTGGGCCGAGGCCGACGCGATCTCCCCGTGGGACGGCACCTTCCAGATCGCCTACAACGCTGACGGTGGCCACCAGGCCTGGGTCGACGCTGTGGCGAACCAGCTGAAGAACAACCTCGGCATCGACGCGTCGGGCGCTCCGTACCCGACCTTCGCCGAGGTCCGCACCGCGATCACCGACCGCACCATCCAGACCGCGTTCCGCACCGGTTGGCAGGCCGACTACCCGGCCCTGTTCAACTTCCTCGGACCGATCTACGCGACGGGTGCCGGCTCGAACGACGGTGACTACTCGAACCCCGAGTTCGACGCCCTGCTCAAGGAGGGCCTCGCGCTCACCGACCTCGACGCCGCGAACGAGAAGTTCCAGCAGGCGCAGGAGATCCTCTTCAAGGACCTCCCCGCGATCCCGCTGTGGTACTCCACGGTCAACGGCGCGTGGAGCGAGTCGGTCGACAACGTGGAGTTCGGCTGGAACTCGGTTCCGCTGTACTACCAGGTCACCAAGAGCGAGTAATTCTCGTTCAGGGGCACTCGGGGTTAGACTCTGAGGCGCCCGTGGGGCGGCAGCCATTCGGCTGCCGCCCCACTCCCACGTATCCCCGATGCCGCGCCGATCGGCGTACCATCGAGTGGACGACTCGCAAACGGTGAGGTTTCTTCAACATGTCAACAATCACGAACAGCGGGGCCTGATCCATGGCCGGCTACATCGTGCGCCGACTGCTTCAGGCGATCCCTGTCCTGCTCGGCACCACCTTCCTGATCTACTACATGGTCTTCGCAATGCCCGGAGACCCGATCGTCGCCCTGTTCGGCGACAAGACGCCGCCCCCGCAGGTCCTCGACCAGCTCCGCGAGCGCTACCACCTGGACCAGCCGTTCATCGTCCAGTACCTGATCTTCCTCGGCAACATCTTCCGCGGCGATCTGGGCACCTCGTTCTCGGGTCAGCCCGTCTCCGAGATCCTCGCGACGACGTTCCCCGTCACCCTCCGCCTCGCCGTCATCGCGGTCTTCTTCGAGATGGTCTTCGGCATCTCGGTCGGCCTCATCTCCGGCCTTCGCAAGGGCGGCATCTTCGACGCGAGCGCGCTGGTGGTGAGCCTCATCCTCATCTCGCTGCCGATCTTCGTGGTCGCCTTCGTGGCCCAGTACATCTTCGGCATCCAGTTGGGATGGTTCCGCACCACCGTCGGTCCGGGAGCTCCAACGCAAGACCTGATATTGCCGGCGCTGGTGCTGGCGACGATCAGCTTCGCCCAGATTGTGCGACTGACGAGGGCGTCAGTCATCGACACGGACACGCAGGACTTCGTTCGCACCGCCGCGAGCAAGGGCCTGTCCCGCACCCGCATCGTCCCCGTGCACATCCTGCGCAACTCGCTCATCCCCGTCGTCACCTATCTCGCCGTCGACTTCGGCGTGCTGATGGTCGGCGCGACGGTCACCGAGGGCATCTTCAACGTGCCCGGCGTCGGCCGCACCCTCTACCAGGCGATCATCCGCGGAGAGGGACCCACCGTCGTCTCCTTCGTGACCGTCATGGTGCTGATCTACCTCGTGGTGAACCTGCTGGTGGATCTGCTGTACGCCGTTCTCGACCCGAGGATCCGCTATGCCAAGTAACATCACCAGACCAGACCAGCAGCACTACGTCGCCCCGCTGGAGGAGACGCCGCTCGTCGCGATCGACAAGGTCAAGACCGACGGCAAGCCGTCGAACCTGTGGATCGACGCGTGGAACGACGTGCGCAAGCGCCCGATGTTCTGGATCTCGTCGGTCCTCATCGTGCTCGTCGTCGTCGTCGCGCTGTTCCCCGGCCTGTTCACGCAGGTCGCGCCGAACAACGACTGCCAGCTGTCCAACAGCAACGCCGGTCCGGCCGACGGCCACCCGCTCGGGTTCACCAAGCAGGGCTGCGACATCTACTCGCGCATCATCCACGGCACGTCGACCTCGCTGTCGGTGGGCATCATCGTGACCGTGCTGGTGTTCGTGCTCGGCATCGTCTTCGGGGCCTTCGCCGGCTTCTACGGCGGCTGGATCGACTCGGTCCTCTCGCGCCTCGGCGACATCTTCTTCTCGATCCCCTACATCCTCGCGGCCGTGGTCATCATGTCGGTGTTCTCGCAGTACGCGAACGTGTGGGTGATCTCACTCGCCATCGGCATATTCGCGTGGCCGGCGACGGCCCGCGTGCTCAGGGCCGAGATCCTCAGGGTGAAGAACGCCGACTTCGTGATGGCCGCGACGGCCCTCGGCGTCTCGCGGTTCCGCATCCTGGTGCGTCACGTGCTCCCGAACTCGATCGCGCCCGTCATCGTCATCACGACGATCTCGCTCGCCGCGGCGATCGTCGCCGAGGCGACGCTGTCGTTCCTCGGCGTCGGCCTGCCCTCGAGCACCATGTCGTGGGGCAATGACATCAGCGCCGCCCAGACCGACCTCCGCACGGCGCCGCAGGTGCTGATCCTGCCGTCGATCGCGCTGTCGATCACCGTGCTGAGCTTCATCATGCTGGGCGAGGTCATCCGTGATGCGCTCGACCCGAAGGCGAGGGCCCAGCGATGACCGAGATCGTGAACGGAAGCAACGTGCAGCAGCGCACCGCGGTCGATGTCGGGGAGCGCCCGCTCCTCGAGATCAAGGACCTCCAGGTCGGATTCACCACCCAGGACGGCCTGGTCAAGGCCGTCGACGGGGTGAACATCACCCTCTACCGCGGGCAGAGCCTCGCGATCGTGGGGGAGTCCGGTTCCGGCAAGTCCACGACCGCGCACGCCATCATCAACCTCCTGCCGGGCACGGGTCACGTGTCGGGCGGCCAGATCCTCCTCGACGGCCAGGACCTCACCAAGGCCTCGCCGAGGGAGATGGAGGGCATCCGCGGTCGGAAGATCGGCTTCGTGCCCCAGGACCCGATGTCGAACCTCAACCCGGTGTGGTCCATCGGCTTCCAGGTCGAGGAGGCCATCAAGGCCAACGGCATCGCGACCGGCCGCAAGGAGGTCAAGCAGCGTGCCATCGAGGTGCTGAAGCAGGCCGGCCTGCAGGACGCCGACCGGCGCCTGAAGCAGTTCCCGCACCAGTTCTCGGGCGGCATGCGTCAGCGCGTGCTCATCGGCATGGGGCTCGCGGCCGACCCGCAGCTGCTCATCGCCGACGAGCCCACCTCGGCGCTCGACGTCACCGTGCAGCGCGTCATCCTCGACCACCTCGAGTCGCTCACCCGCGAGCTCGGCACGACCCTGTTGTTCATCACGCACGACCTCGGCCTCGCCGCCGAGCGTGCGGAGCAGCTCGTGGTCATGTACAAGGGCAAGGTCGTCGAGTCGGGGCCGTCGGCGCAGATCCTGCAGAACCCGCAGCACCCCTACACGCAGCGGCTGGTGGCCGCAGCGCCGAGCCTCGCCTCGCGTCGCATCCAGGCCTCGGGCAGCATCGCCGCGGCCGAGTCGTCGATGGCGGCCGACGCGTCGGACGCCGCCGGCGACACGATCGACCTCATCGCCACGGCCGAGGCCCGTGCCGAGGCGCTCGCGGCCGTGGCATCCGCCCCGCCCGCGATCATCGTCGAGGACCTGACCAAGGTCTTCAAGATCCGCGGCTCGGGCGAGTTCACGGCGGTCGACAACGTGTCGTTCCAGATTCCCAAGGGCACCACGATGGCGCTCGTCGGCGAGTCGGGTTCGGGCAAGTCGACGGTCGCGAAGATGCTCCTCAAGCTCGAGGACGCCACGAGCGGCAAGATCGTGGTCGGCGGCAAGGACCTGGCGAGCGTCACAGGCAAGGAGCTCTTCAACCTCCGCAGCCGGATGCAGCCCGTGTTCCAGGACCCGTACGGCTCACTGAACCCGCTGCGCAACATCGGCAACACGATCGCGGAGCCGCTGCACACGCACAAGGTCGGCACCAAGGCCACGCGCCGCGCGCGCGTGCTCGAACTGCTCGACCAGGTGTCGCTGCCGCGCACGCTGGTGAGCCGCTACCCCAACGAGCTCTCGGGCGGCCAGCGCCAGCGCATCGCGATCGCGCGGGCGCTCGCGCTGAAGCCCGAGATCCTCGTGCTCGACGAGGCGGTCTCCGCGCTCGACGTGCTCGTGCAGGCCCAGATCCTGCGCCTGCTCGCCGACCTGCAGGCCGAGCTGGGGCTCACGTACCTGTTCATCACCCACGACCTGGCCGTCGTGCGCGTCATCGCCGACCACGTGTCGGTGATGCAGCGCGGCCGGATCGTCGAGTCGGCCACCACCGACGAGGTGTTCGACAACCCGAAGGAGCAGTACACCCGCGACCTGCTCGCGGCGATCCCCGGGGCCGGCATCGAGCTCGGCGCCTAGCCCGGAAGCACCGTCCGAACGCCCGGCATCCGCTCATCCGGATGCCGGGCGTTCGGCGTTCCCAGCCGAACCCGCGGCTCGCACGGTAGGCTTGTCGGGTGCGCGCCGTGGAATCGGCTTCGCGCGATCCCACAGACCTTCACACCCAGCGCTTCCGCGCTGCCGCCGCGCCGCCCGCGAGGGCCGCGTCGGTGCCACGTGACGACACGCATCACTGAGGACCAACCATGGCCAACGCCACCCGCAACGACCTGCGCAACGTCGCGATCGTCGCCCACGTCGACCACGGCAAGACGACGCTCGTCGACGCCATGCTCAAGCAGACCCATTCGTTCGCCGACCACGCCCATGTCGACGAGCGCGCCATGGACTCGAACGAGCTCGAGCGTGAGAAGGGCATCACGATCCTCGCCAAGAACACGGCGATCAGCTACGAGGGCGTGCACGCGCCCGATGGTCCCGTCACGATCAACGTGATCGACACCCCCGGCCACGCCGACTTCGGCGGCGAGGTCGAGCGCGGCCTCTCGATGGTCGACGGCGTCGTGCTCCTCGTCGACGCCTCCGAGGGTCCGCTGCCCCAGACCCGGTTCGTGCTCCGCAAGGCGCTCGAGGCCCGGCTGCCGGTCATCCTCCTCGTGAACAAGACCGACCGTCCCGACGCGCGCATCGCCGAGGTCGAGGAGGAGAGCCACGACCTGCTGCTCGGACTCGCGAGCGACCTCGTCGACGACGTGCCCGACCTCGACGTCGACGCGCTGCTCGACGTGCCGGTCGTCTACGCATCGGGCAAGGCCGGTCGCGCGTCGCTCACCCGCCCGGCCGACGGCTCGCTGCCTGCGGAAGACGACCTGGAGCCGCTCTTCGGCGCGATCATCGAACACATCCCCGCGCCGAGCTACGACGACGAGGCGCCCCTGCAGGCGTGGGTCACGAACCTCGACGCCTCGCCGTTCCTCGGCCGCCTTGCGCTGCTGCGCGTCTTCAACGGCCGCATCCGCAAGGGCCAGACCGTGGCCTGGGTGCGCCACGACGGCTCCCACTCGAACGTGCGTGTCACCGAGCTCCTGAAGACGAAGGCCCTCGAGCGCTTCCCCGCCGAGGAGGCGGGCCCCGGCGACATCATCGCCGTCGCGGGGTTCGAGGACATCACGATCGGCGAGACGCTCGCCGATCCCGATGACGTGCGCCCGTTGCCCGCGATCCACGTCGACGACCCCGCGATCTCGATGACGATCGGCACGAACACCTCGCCGATCGTCGGCAAGGTCAAGGGCCACAAGCTCACGGCGCGCATGGTCAAGGACCGCCTCGACCGGGAGCTCGTCGGCAACGTGTCGCTCAAGGTCCTCGACATCGGCCGTCCCGACGCGTGGGAGGTCCAGGGCCGTGGTGAGCTCGCGCTCGCGATCCTCGTCGAGCAGATGCGGCGCGAGGGCTATGAGCTCACGGTGGGCAAGCCCCAGGTGGTCACGAAGCAGGTGAACGGCAAGACGCACGAGCCGTACGAGCACCTCACGATCGACGCGCCCGAGGAATACCTCGGTGCGATCACGCAGCTCCTGGCCTCGCGCAAGGGCCGCATGGACAACATGTCGAACCACGGCACGGGCTGGGTGCGCATGGAGTTCATCGTGCCGAGCCGCGGCCTCATCGGGTTCCGCACCGAGTTCCTCACGACGACGCGCGGCACCGGCATCGCGAACGCGATCTCACACGGGTACGACGAGTGGGCGGGCCAGATCGTCACGCGCAACAACGGCTCGATCGTCGCCGACCGCGCGGGCGTCGTCACGCCGTTCGCGATCATCGCGCTGCAGGAGCGCATGACCTTCTTCGTGAACCCGACCGAAGAGGTCTACGAGGGCATGGTCATCGGCGAGAACTCGCGCAACGACGACATGGACGTGAACATCACCAAGGAGAAGAAGCTGACGAACATGCGTCAGTCCACTTCCGACACCTTCGAGTCGATGACGCCGTCGCGACAGCTCACGCTCGAGGAGTGCCTCGAGTTCGCCCGCGAGGACGAGTGCGTCGAGGTCACCCCTGAGAAGGTGCGCATCCGCAAGGTCGAGCTCGACCAGACGGCGCGTGCCCGTGCCACGTCGCGCCTGAAGAAGCAGGGCTGATTCTCAGGATCCGGTTTCGGTGAGCGGATGTCTCGAGCGTGAGCTCGGGGCATCCGCTCATTCCGTTGCGCCGTGCGCAATGGAAAACGCGTGCCGCGCGCCGGAGGTCACGAACGGGTAACGGATGAATCTCCCAGATTCGGTGCGTACGGTAGGCGGGATTGCCCCGAGACTTCTGACCTGGATACGTAACGCACCTGCATGAATTCCCCCACACACGGCCACCGCGCCGCCCCGAAGCCCCCTGCCTCGTCCCGCGCACGCACCATCGCTGCCCGCCCCCGCGTCTCCCGCACGAGCCCTGACCGAGCCCCTCGCCGTCGATCGTTGCGTCCGGCGTTCTCGGTGATCGCGATGACCTTCGCGTCAGGCATGCTGGTCGCGACGAGCGTGCCGGCCCTCGCCATCACCGCGACCGACGCCGAGCCGCGCGCCTCCGTCTACGCCCCGGTCGAGGACTCGATCACGCTGGCCCCGCAGACCATCGAGGTCGCGCACGAGGCCGAGCTCAAGCCCATGGCGGTCGAGGGCTACGCCGTCGAGGCCGCGCCGCCGCCCCTCCTCTCGCAGATCGCGGGGCTCGGCAGCGTCTCGATCGTCAAGGCCGACCTCGTCGTCTGGCCCGTGCTGACCCCCGAGAAGCGCTCCTCGGGCTTCGGTCCGCGTGACGCTCCCTGCGCCGGCTGCTCGACGAACCACGACGGCGTCGACTTCAATCCGGGCAACGGTACGCCCGTGATGTCGATCGCCGACGGCGTCGTGGTGCTCGCGACCGAGAACGGCGGCGGGCTCGGCGTGAACGTCGAGGTCCAGCACAACATCGGCGGCGAGCTCATCACGAGCTCCTACGCGCACATGCAGTTCGGCTCGCTGCAGGTCGTCGAGGGCCAGCGTGTCAGCGCCGGCCAGCAGCTCGGTGTCGTGGGCACGACCGGCCAGTCGACCGGCCCGCACATGCACCTCGAGATGTTCGGGTCCGACGGCGTGCGGTTCGACGGCTTCGCCTGGCTCGACGAGCACATCGCCTGATCGCCGTTCGCGGGCCGCTCAGCCGGGGCTGAACCCGGCGCCGGCGCCGTCCGTGAAGCGCGGACCGCGCTTCTCGAGGAAGGCGGCGACGCCCTCGGCCTTGTCGTCGGTGCGGAACGCGCCCTCGAAGCCCGCGATCTCCAGCTCGGTCGCCGTGTCGGTCGGTCGGCCGGATGCGGCGACGAGCACGCGCTTGGCGAG
>NZ_WJSP02000101.1 GCF_009720255.1 Agromyces humi
CGGAGCGACGATGACGTGCCCACCGGCGGCGGTCACCCGCTCGACGGCGGCATCGAGGTCGGCGACGGCCACGTACGTGTTCCAGACCGGCAGATCCGGTGCCGCCTCCGCGTCGGACGAGCCGTCAGTCGGTTCGGCGCCGAGCCCGGCGGCGGGGCGGCCGTCGAGTCGGGCGACGACGTACGCAGCGTCGGCGCGCGGGCCCGGCGCAGCCTCGAACGTCCAGCCGAAGAGGCCGCCGTAGAACTCCCGGGCCGCGTCGAGGTCGGGCGACTCCAGGTCGACCCACGACGGGACGCCCTCCGGATACGTGCGCTGCATGGCGATCCTCCGTCCACTCCTGTGGCCGAGGGTCGTCCCGAGCCGGCCGGGCCGCAAGGGGTGGCGGTGGATCGACCGCGCCGCTACGCCCCCGACCCCCGGCGCGCACCTACGCCGACGCGTCGGATCGGGCTCGCCGGCGCCGCGCCCGCTCCCACTCGAGCTCCGCGACCGCGCCGAGCACGACGGCCGTGAACTCCTCGGGCCGCACGAGGCTCACGAGGTGCGTCGCGCCGGGAACGATCACCAGGCGCCCGCGCGGCGCGGCACGCAGCATCCGCCGCTCCTCGATGCGGAAGTGGTCGAGGCGGCCGTTCACGAGCCAGACCGGCACGTCGATGCGTGCGAGCGCGGCCTCGACGTCGAGGCGGCCGATGGAGCCGAGCACCGGGGCCATCGCATGCAGCGCCACGCCTCCGGCGAGCACGTCGTCGACCCCCGCAGGCGAGAGGAACATGCGCGCGGTGAGCTCGTTCAGGCCACGTCCCTGATCGGGGAGCCGCGCGATGAGCGCCGCGATCCGGCGATACCCCTCGAGCCCCACGCCCCGGGGCCGCGTGCCGCACGAGGCGGCGACGAGGCCGTCGACACGGCCCGGATGCCGCGAGGCGAACTCGATCGACAGGTACCCGCCGAGGCTGAGGCCGACGAGGAGCGTCGGCGTCGTCGAAGCGTCGGCGTCACGTTCGGGCACCGACTCGCCGATGACCCGCATGGCATCGTCGATGGTGAACGGCTCGCCGCTGCGCGTGCCGTGCGACGGGAGGTCGATCGCGACCGCGTCGATGTCGTGGCGGGCGAGCGCGGGCAGTTGCCGCCGCCACATCGTGGCCGAGGTGCGGAGGCCGTGCACGAGCACGACGCGGGCGCGAGGCATCCGTCAACCCGACCGGATCGCCCCGAGCTCGCGGGCGCGCGCCACGGCCGCCGTGCGCGAGCCGACCCCGAGCTTCGTGAAGATGTGCACGAGGTGCGACTTCACGGTCGCCTCGCTGAGGAACAGCTCGCGACCGATGTCGCGGTTCGACCGGCCGTCGGCCACGAGGGTGAGCACCTCCGCCTCGCGAACGGTGAGTCGCTCGGCGCCCTGGGAGGCGTCGAGCCGCGACGACACCGCGGGGGCGAGCGCCGCCTCGCCGACGGCGGCGGCCCGCACGGCGGCCACGAGCTCGGCGGGCGGGGCGTCCTTCAGGAGGTAGCCGCTCGCGCCGGCCTCGATCGCGCCGAGGATGTCGGCGTCGGTGTCGTAGTTGGTGAGCACGAGCACGCGCGGCGCGCCCTCGTGCGAGCGGATGCGACGTGTCGCCTCCGCCCCCTGCATCGCGCCCGGGAACTGGAGGTCCATGAGCACGAGGTCAACGTCGGATGCCGCGACGAGCCGCACCGCGTCCTCGGCCGTGGCGGCCTCGGCCACGACCTCGAGGTCGGGCTCGGACTCGAGCAGGGCACGGATCCCTGCGCGCACCACGGGGTGGTCGTCGCTGAGCAGGAGCCGGATCATGCGGTCACCACCGGGATGCGCACGGACACCGCGGTGCCCTCGCCGGGCGCGGACTCGATCTCGATCGAGCCGCCCTGCCGCTCCGCCCGCTGCCGCATGGCGCGCAGGCCGAAGGCGACGCCGTCGACCTCCTCGCGTTGGGCGGCGCGGGGGTCGAACCCGATGCCGTCGTCCACCACGTCGAGCGCGACCTCGTCGCCGAGATAGCTGAGCGTCAGCTCGGCCCGCTCAGCGCCGGAATGGCGCAGCACGTTGGCGAGTGCGCCCTGGGCGATGCGGAGCAGGGTCGCGTCGACCGCCATGGGCAGCATCACGGCGTCGCCGCTGAGGCGGAAGCTCACTCGTGTCGAGGACCCCGACTGCTCGGCCTGGTCGTTGATCGCGTCCGAGAGGCGGCGCAGCGCGGCCGGGAGGGTCTGCTCGTCGAGCGATGGGGGAGTGAGTTCCCGGATGAAGCGGCGCGTCTCGCCGAGGTTGTCGGCCGCGGTCTCACGGGCGAGCCTGAGCTTCTCGCGGGTGGGCTCGTCGGTGATGTCGCGTTCGGCGGCGTGCAGCAGCATCTGGATGCTCGACAGGCCCTGGGCGACGGTGTCGTGGATCTCACGGGCGAGGCGCTCGCGCTCGGCGAGCGTGCCGGCCTCGCGGCTCGCCGCGGCGAGCTCCTCGCGGGTGGCGAGCAGGTCGAGGATGAGGGCCTGCCGATCGCGCGTCTCCTGCGACATCGCCCGGTAGCCCGAGCCGATGACGATCGCCACGCCCGCGCTGATCATCGGTCCGAGGATGGTGCCCACCTCGAAGCCGAGGTGGGACGCTGTGCCCCAGACCGAGAGCCCGAAGGTGATGACGACGAGCGGCACGGCGACCGGCGTCGCGAGCACGTGCAGCTCGAGGAAGAACAGGGGGAACGCGAGGAACGCGGCATCCGGGGTCAGGAAGGACATCGCCAGCCACAGGAGCAGCAGGCCGACGAGCCACAGCACCCGGGCCCACGTGGGGAAGTGGCGGTGCGCGCCCGCGACCCCGGCGCCGTACCAGGCCAGGAACGCCACCGCGAGGATCGTCACCGGCACCTCGGTCGGGGCGTCCTCGAGCAGGGCGCGCACGACGACGAAGAGGGTCAGCCCGACGACGAGCAGGTGCAGGCCGAGCCGGAGCGTGAAGAAGACCGGCCGAAGCGCGGACGGCGCGACGCGCGCGTCGATGTCGTCGATCACGGTCATGATGCTGTCAGCGTAGCCCGGCCGCCCTGACGGCGGCATCCGTCGAAAGTGCGAACCGAAAGTCATGGGAGAATCGTGGGGATGTCCCCTCGAGCCGCCAATCCGCCGGTGCCTGCTGCCACCGACCCCGCGTTGATCCGCAACTTCTGCATCATCGCCCACATCGACCACGGCAAGTCGACGCTCGCCGACCGGATGCTCGGCATCACGGGGGTCGTGTCCGACCGCGACATGCGCGCGCAGTACCTCGACCGCATGGACATCGAGCGCGAGCGCGGCATCACGATCAAGAGCCAGGCCGTGCGCATGCCCTGGCAGGTCGGCGACACGTCGTTCGCCCTGAACATGATCGACACGCCGGGCCACGTCGACTTCAGCTACGAGGTGTCCCGATCGCTCGCCGCGTGCGAGGGCGCGATCCTCCTCGTCGACGCGGCGCAGGGCATCGAGGCGCAGACGCTCGCGAACCTCTACCTCGCCCTCGAGAACGACCTCGAGATCATCCCGGTGCTGAACAAGATCGACCTGCCCGCGGCGGAGCCCGAGAAGTACGCACGCGAGCTCGCCGACCTCATCGGCGGCTCGCCCGACGACGTGCTGAAGGTGTCGGGCAAGACCGGCGTCGGCGTCGAGGAGCTCCTCGATCGCGTCGTCGAGCGCATCCCGGCTCCCGTCGGCCGGGCGGATGCCCCGGCACGGGCCATGATCTTCGACTCCGTCTACGACAGCTATCGCGGCGTCGTCACCTACGTCCGCATGGTCGACGGACACCTGAACCCCCGCGAGCGCATCCAGATGATGTCGACGCGGGCGACGCACGAGATCCTCGAGATCGGCGTGAGCGCGCCCGAGCCGACGCCCACGAAGGGGCTCGGTGTCGGCGAGGTCGGCTACCTCATCACCGGCGTGAAGGACGTGCGCCAGTCGAAGGTCGGCGACACCGTCACCACGGCGGCGAAGGCGGCCACCGAGGCGCTCCCCGGCTACACCGAGCCGCTGCCGATGGTCTTCTCGGGTCTCTACCCGATCGACGGCAGCGACTACCCCGAACTGCGCGAGGCGCTCGACAAGCTCAAGCTGTCGGATGCCGCGCTCGTCTACGAGCCCGAGACCTCCGTCGCCCTCGGCTTCGGGTTCCGCGCCGGCTTCCTCGGCCTGCTGCACCTCGAGATCGTGACCGAGCGGCTCCGCCGCGAATTCGGACTCGACATCATCAACACTGCGCCCTCCGTCGTCTACGAGGTGACCACCGAGGACCGGAAGACCGTCACGGTCACGAACCCGAGCGAATTCCCGACGGGTGCGAAGATCTCCGAGGTGCGCGAGCCGATGGTGCGCGCCGCGATCCTCGCGCCGAAGGACTACGTGGGCACCATCATGGAGCTCTGCCAGTCGCGCCGCGGCACGCTGCTCGGCATGGAGTACCTGGGCGAAGACCGGGTCGAGATCCGCTACAACATGCCGCTCGGCGAGATCGTCTTCGACTTCTTCGACCAGCTCAAGTCGAAGACCGCGGGCTACGCGTCGCTCGACTACGAGCCCACCGGCGACCAGGCCGCCGACCTCGTGAAGGTCGACATCCTCCTGCAGGGCGAGCAGGTCGACGCGTTCAGCGCCATCGTGCACCGCGACAAGGCCTACGCCTATGGCGTGCTCATGACCGGGCGCCTCCGCGAGCTCATCCCGCGGCAGCAGTTCGAGGTGCCCATCCAGGCGGCGATCGGCGCCCGCATCATCGCACGCGAGTCGATCCGCGCGATGCGCAAGGACGTGCTCGCCAAGTGCTACGGCGGTGACATCACCCGCAAGCGCAAGCTCCTCGAGAAGCAGAAGGAGGGCAAGAAGCGCATGAAGATGGTCGGCCGCGTCGAGGTCCCCCAAGAGGCGTTCATCGCCGCGCTCTCGGGCGACACCGAGAAGAAGGACGCGAAGAAGTAGGTTCCCGATGACCCGACGAAGCACGTTCACCGACCAGTCGGTCACCTACGGGGCGATCGGAGCGACCCTCGCCCCCGACCTGCTGCGGTACCCGCCCGAGGGCTACCGTCCCGCAGAGGACTCCGTGCGACTCGGCAGCGGGCTCGAGCGCTTCGAGCGGGCGGCGGAGTCGCTCATGACCTGGGGCATCCAGCAGGGCGCCGGCTTCGAGGTCGTCGACGTGTCCGCGGGCACGGGCGCGCAGTACCCGGGCATCGTCTACGACGCCGAGGGAGCGCCGCTCGCCGAGCAGCCGTCGCCGCGCACCGAGGAGCGCTTCGGCGCCGACGGCACGCCGTACATCGCCGCCGGCATGACCGCGACGCTGCGACGTTCGGGCCGCTTCCGCCACCACGACACCCCCGTGCTCGTCGTCTACGTGATCGACGAGCCCGACCGCGTCGGCTTCGCCTACGGCACCACGGCGGAAGGACCCGAGAGCGGCGAGGAGTCCTTCATCCTCGAGCACCGCGAGGACGACACCGTGTGGCTCACGATCCGGTCGCTGCTCGGCACCGCCGGCGGCATCCGTCGCATCGTGGCTCCTCGGCAGCGCCGCAAGCGCCGTGAGCTCACTCGCGTCGAGCTGCGGGCCCTGCACCCCGCGGGCGGCGTGTAGCCGGTGGGCTCGGCCCTTCCGCTCGGCGATCCGGCGCCGCTCGACGGCCTCCTCCCGGCAGCCGCCGCGGTCGGCGCCCACGACCGCGCGTTCGGCGTCTACGTGCACGTCCCGTTCTGCCGGGTGCGCTGCGGCTACTGCGACTTCAACACCTACACCGCCGGTGAACTCCGCGGCGCGAGGCAGGTCGACTACGCCGACCACGCGATCGCCGAGATCCGGATGTCGCGGCGCATGCTCGAGGCATCCGGAGTGCCCGATCGCCGCGCGTCGACCGTGTTCTTCGGCGGCGGCACGCCGACACTGCTGCCTGCAGACGACCTGGTGCGCATGCTCGGCGCCGTGCGCGACGAGTTCGGCTTCGACGAGGGCGCGGAGGTCACCACCGAGGCGAACCCCGACTCGGTGGGGCCCGACGACCTTCGACGACTCGCCGACGGCGGGTTCACGCGCGTCTCGTTCGGCATGCAGTCGGCGGTGCCGCACGTGCTCGCGGCACTCGACCGCACGCACGACCCGGCGCGGGTACCGCTCGTCGTGCGCTGGGCGCGCGACGCCGGGCTCGACGTGAGCCTCGACCTCATCTACGGAACGCCGGGGGAGTCGCTGCGCGACTGGCGCCGGAGCGTCGAGGCGGTGGTCGAGGAGCGCCCCGACCACGTCAGCGCCTACGCGCTCATCGTGGAGGAGGGCACGAAGCTCGCGCGGCAGATCCGTCGCGGCGAGCTCGCGACGCCCTCCGACGACCTCGAGGCCGACATGTACGAGCTGGCCGACGACCTGCTCGCCGCCGCCGGATACGAGTGGTACGAGGTGAGCAACTGGGCGACGGATGCCGCGCAGCGGTCGCGTCACAACCGCGGGTACTGGCGCGGCGACGACTGGTGGGGCGTCGGGCCCGGAGCGCACAGCCACGTCGGCGGGGTGCGATGGTGGAACGCGAAGCATCCGGCCGCGTACGCGGAACGGGTCACGGCGGAGCTCTCGCCGGCCGTGGGACGCGAGGTGCTCGACGCCGGCACCCGCGAGACGGAGCGGGTGCTGCTGCTCACCCGCATCCGGGAGGGCATCCGCATCGAGTCGTTGCACGCGGGCGGGCGGCACGCCGTGGCCGGCCTCATCGCCGATGGCCTGGTGGACGCGAAAGCCGCCCTCGCCGGTGTGCTGACGCTCACCAGGCGAGGGCGGCTGCTCGCCGACGCCGTCGTGCGGCGCCTGCTCGAGGAGTGAGGCTCAGCTCACGAACTTGATCGTGAGCGGGTAGGTGTAGAGCTGGCCCTGGTTGGCCTTCACCGCGGCGATGATGCTGAAGACGATCACGAGGATCCACACGGCGATCAGGATGAAGATGCCGATGACGATGAACGTGGTGACGATGCCGACGACGTAGGCGATCGCCATGGTGATCTGGAAGTTCAGCGCCGTCGCCGTGTGCTCGCGCACGAAGGGGCCCTTGTCCTTGAGGATCAGGTACCCGAGCAGCGCCGGCACGAAGCTGAAGAAGATGCCGCCGATGTGCACCAGCGTCGACCAGAGCTTCTCGTCGCTGGGGCTGAGCTGCTGGCTCTGCCCGTAGGGGTTCTGCGGGGGCGCGGGCGGCCCCTGCGGCGGTGGTCCCTGCGGAGGCGGGGGAGGAGGGGTCTGGTCGGACATGGCGGTCTCCTTCTTCGGGCTCGTCCGTTCGGCGAGACTCGTTCGAGTTCATGCTGGCACAGCAACGCCCGCCGCGGGAATAGGCACTCCAGCGACGGGCGGATCGATGCTGCGGCGCGCGCCTACTTGATGAGGCGGATCGCGAACGGGTAGCGGTAGTGCTTGCCGTCCTTGGCCTGGAGGAACGCGATGATCGAGAAGACGACGCCCACGATCCAGACGACCCACGTGAGCAGTGCGCCGATGAAGACGACCACGAGGATCGCCGAGATGATGTAGCCGAAGACGAGCGTGATCTGGAAGTTCAGCGCCTCCTTCGCCTCGGTGTTCGTGAACGCGCCGCGGTCCTTGAAGACGAGCCAGATGATCAGCGACGGCAGGAAGCCGAGCACGCCGCCCAGGTGGGCGAAGGAGCCCCACTGCACGTCCTGCTCGGGCGTCAGCGGCGGCGCCGCGTGCGTGGCGGGCCCGGACGTCGCCGGTGCGGCGGGCGGAGGCGGCGTCTGCCCCGTCGGATCTGACGGCTGGACGTTGGGGTCGGTCATGTGCGTGCCTTTCAGGGGGGTTCAGATGGGTGAACCGCGACTGCAGCAGGGAACGTGCAGGCAAGGTGCCTCGCGGGGTACCCATACGGTAGCGCTGCGCCGTCAGGAGCGCCAACGGTGCTGGCCCTGATTCTCGCGGTAGGATTGGCACTCAGTCAGAACGAGTGCTAAGCGGTGGGGAAAGCGAGGACCATGGTCTCCGAACGCAGTCTCGCGGTGCTTCGCGCCATCGTGCAGGACTACGTCGCGTCCCGCGAGCCGGTGGGCTCGAAGACGATCGTGGAGCGCCACTCCTTCGGCGTGTCCGCAGCCACGATCCGCAACGACATGGCCCTCCTCGAGGAGGAGGAGCTCATCGCGGCGCCGCACACGTCGTCGGGTCGCATCCCGACTGACAAGGGGTACCGCGTCTTCGTCGACCAGCTCACCGACGTGCGGCCCCTGAGCCAGGCGCAGCGCCAGGCCATCGAGACCTTTCTCGGAGAGTCCAGCGACCTCGACGAGCTGCTCGCCCGCACCGTCCGGCTCATCGCCCAGCTGACGAAGCAGCTCGCCGTGGTGCAGTACCCCTCGTTCGGCAGCGCCCGGGTGCGGCACGTCGAGCTCGTGTCCCTCGCCCCCGACCGCGTGCTCGGCATCCTCATCGCCGACTCGGGGCAGGTGGAACAGCGCCTCGTCGCGCTCGACGAGCCCGTCGACGAAGAGACGCTCTCCGCGCTGCGGGTGCGCCTCAACGACCTGGCCGGCGGACGGACGATGGCGGATGCGGCGGACGCCCTCTCGGGCGAGATCCCCGGCGCCGACGGCCGCCACGCCGTCGTCGTGCAGACGATCGCGGCGACGCTCGCCGAGCAGGCGCGCGCCCAGCGCCACGACCGGCTCGTGGTGGCCGGCGCGGCCAACCTCGTCCGCACCGAGCAGGACTTCGCGGGGTCGATCCTCGGGGTCATCGAGGCGATCGAGGAGCAGGTCGTGCTGCTCCGGCTGTTCGGCGAGATGGCGGGCGACGAGCACGCCGTCGCGGTGCGCATCGGGCGCGAGAACGCCTCGTTCGGCCTGGGCGAGACGTCGGTCGTCTCGAGCGCGTTCGCGATCCCCGGTCGCGACGTGTCCCGCCTGGGCATCGTCGGCCCCACCCGCATGGACTACTCCAACAGCATGGCGGCCGTGCGAGCCGTCGCCCGCTACCTCTCCCGCACCCTCGGCGAGAGCTGATTCCCCGCTGCCGTCGCATCCGGCCGGCATCCGGCAATTCGAAAGGACACGCCCTCCGTGGCAGACCACTACGAGGTCCTCGGCGTCTCGCGTGACGCCACCCCCGACGAGATCAAGAAGGCCTACCGCCGCCTGGCGCGCGAGCTGCACCCCGACGTGAACCCCGGCGCCGACGCGTCCGAGCGGTTCAAGATGGTGACGCACGCCTACGACGTCCTCTCCGACCCGAGGCAGCGCGAGCAGTACGACCTCGGCGGCCAGGGCGGATTCGGCGGCGCCGGGGGCCAGAACTTCGGCGGCTTCGGCGACATCTTCGAGACCTTCTTCGGTGCGGGCCAGCAGACCCGGGGGCCGCGGTCGCGGCGCGAACGCGGCCAGGACGCGCTCATCCGCGTCGAGGTGGGACTCGAGGAGGTCATCTTCGGCACGCATCGCGACATCGAGGTCGACACGGCGATCCTCTGCGAGACCTGCCACGGCTCGTGCTGCCAGCCGGGCACCTCGCCCGTCACGTGCGACATCTGCCATGGCACCGGATCGATCCAGCGCGCTGTGCGATCCCTGCTCGGCAACGTCATGACGTCCAGCCCCTGCGGCACCTGCCGCGGTTACGGCACCGTCGTCGCCACACCCTGCGTCACCTGCCAGGGCCAGGGCCGCGTGCGCGCCCGCCGCACCGTGCCGGTCGACATCCCCGCGGGCGTCGACACCGGCGTGCGCCTGCAGATGCCCGGATCGGGCGAGGCCGGCCCCGCCGGCGGGCCGAACGGCGACCTCTACCTCGAGATCAAGGTGCGCAACCACGACGTCTTCAGCCGCAACGGCGACGACCTGCTGTGCACCCTCGAGGTCGCGATGACCGACGCCGTGCTCGGCGCCGACACGACGATCCCGGCGCTCGACGGCGACGTGCGCGTCGAACTCCACGCGGGGCTGCAGAGCGGCGAGATCCTCACCGTCAAGGACCGAGGCGTCACGAAGCTGCGCGGCACCGGTCGCGGCGACCTCAAGATCGGCGTGCAGGTGGTCACCCCCACCAAGCTCTCCTCGAAAGAGCGCGACCTGATCCAGCAGTTCGCCCACTCGAAGAAGGCGGCCGGCCCCGCGCTGAGCCACTTCCAGCAGGGCCTGTTCGCCCGCCTCCGCGACCGCTTCCTCGGCTGACGGATGCCGCGATGAGCCACCTCTACCTCGACGAGTCGCTCGACCTGGCGTCCGTCGCGCCCGGCGCGACCGTCGAGCTCTCGGGCGACGAGGCGCGGCACGCGGTGACCGTGTCGCGGGTGCGCACCGGGGAGCGGATCGCGATCGGCGACGGCCGCGGCATCCGCGTGCTCGGGGTCGTCACGGCGACCGGACCCCGCGAGCTCACGCTCGAGGCGGACGAGGTCGTCGTCGAGGAGCCGCCCGCCGTCCGCATCACCCTCGTGCAGGCGCTCGCCAAGG
>NZ_WJSP02000102.1 GCF_009720255.1 Agromyces humi
GCAGCGGGAAGGGTGGTCATGCGCGCGCGCGGCATCGCGACCGAGCCGCGTGCGCACGGAGTCGTTCCGCGCCGAAGTGGAAGAACTTCGCGCGGCTCCAGCCGGTTGGTGGCGCATGGCGAGGAGCTCGAGCGAGCGCGCGGTCGACGGCGCGACCTGACGAATCCGCGCACCCGCGGCCGCGTTCTGGGGGCGATCTGGCGGCGGAGGAAGGGGGCGATTCGCGTCGACGAGCCGGTTCGTCGACCACGTAGTAGCCCGACCACGTGGTCCACGTCACGGACGACGCCCCGATGAGTTCGCCTGCGGGCTCGCGCGACGGCGGCGCAGCGGCATCCGCCGGCATCGCGTCATCCGCGGGGGTGAGCATCGGCATGACCGCCACCGCGACCGAGCGGCGCACCATGCGCGCCGTGAGCACTGCCAGCACGCCGAGCACGGCGCCGCCCGTGTTCATCACCAGGTCGCGCGGGTCGGAGATGCGATCGGGCTCGGGCACCTGCACGAGCTCGATCACCGCGGTGAACGCGAACCCGGCGAGCAATGCCAACGGCCAGCGCCGACGCGGGATGAGCAGTGCCGCGAGCAGCCCGACCGGGACGAACATCGCCACGTTGAACGCCATCTCCGAGAGGTAGCCGGTGGTCCACGTCACGGGGGCCGTCCACGCGTCGGGGTTCAGGATGCCGCCCTCGAGTTGGTTGCCGCTCGTGCGCCACGGCGCGGGGCCGACGGTCGCCCACAGCACCACGGCGGCGTAGGCGAAGGCGACGAATCGCAGGGGGCGGCGGTCCATCCCTCCAGTCTGGGGTGCCTGCCTATGAGCACGCTGGCACCACCCCGGAGATCTGCTGATGAGCCTGGCGTGTCGTGATTCTCGTCATCTCAGGTCACGATCCGATCGCGAACTGGTGTGCTCGCGCGCGTGACCCACTAGGGTAGGCTCAACGATTCCTCCATCAAGCGGGCAGACGCCCGCGCCTCCACCTGATTGCCCGGAGGCGGCACGATCCGCGTGGCATGACCCGATACGAGAAGGCGGATGCCTGAGCGCACACCCGCCCCTCGCCCCCAGCTTCGACGGCACCGTGTCGTCGGGGACGCGATCGACCCCGATCGCATCGGGCCCGCACTCAGCGGCCCATAGGACAGAAGGACAGCAGTATGGCAACCGGAACCGTCAAGTGGTTCAACGCCGAAAAGGGCTTCGGCTTCATCGCTCCCGACGACGGCAGCGCCGACGTCTTCGCACACTTCAGCGCCATCTCGGGCAACGGCTACCGTTCGCTCGAAGAGGGCCAGAAGGTCGAGTTCGAGGTCGCACAGGGCCCCAAGGGCCTGCAGGCTGAGAACATCCGCGGCCTCTAGGTCTCGGCTCTCAGGACGCCCCCGTCAGCTCCGGCTGGCGGGGGCGTTCGTCTTCTGCGCGGGTTCGGCGGATCGACCCGGGCTGCGCGCCGGCTCGGGCGGTTCGTGCTGCGCGTCAGCTCGGGCGAACGGATGCCGCGGCATCCGTCACCTCGTCGCGCCAGGAGTGGCGCGGCTCGAACCCGAGCACCCGGCGTGCCTTGTCGATCGACAGCAGCGTGTCGTTGACCCCGAGGTCGCCGCGCACCTCGACGCCCGGGAACACCTCGGCGACGAGCTCGGCGTTGGGTCGCGACATGACGGTGTCGGCCGCGGCGATGATGAAGCGATCGAAGCCCGGTCGGGCATTCTCGAGCGCGAGGCTCACCGCCTGCGCCCCGTCGCGGCCGTCGATGTAGCCCCAGAGATTCCACTTGCGGAGCGTCGCGTCGGCATCGAACTCGGGGAACGCCTCGTAGTCGGCGGGGTCCATCACGTTCGAGAACCGCAACGCCGTGATCGAGAGCTCGGGATTCCACCGCACGAGCTCGATCGCCAGCTGCTCCTCGAGGTGCTTCACGAGCGAGTAGGTGCTCTCGGGGCGCGCCGGATACTCCTCGTCGACGGGGATGTAGGGCGGCGGCACGTCGAACGGCAGGCCCAGCACGGTCTCGCTCGACGCGTACACGATGCGGGTGATGCCGAGGCGCCGGGCCGCCTGGAACACGTTGAACGTCGACAGCATGTTGTTGTGGAAGGTGGCCACGTCGCTGAGGATGCCGGGTGCGGGGATCGCGCCGAGGTGCACGATGGCCTCGACCCCGGTGTGCCGGTCGTCGACGCCTGCGAACGCGTCGATCACCTGGCCGTAGTCGGTGAGGTCGACGCGGGTGACGTGGGCGCGATCGCCCTGCTGGTCGAGGTTCACGACCTCGTGACCCTCGTCGCGGAGCGTGCGGACGACGGTGCGGCCGAGCTTGCCCGAGCCTCCGGTGACGGCGATGCGCATGGGTCAAGTCTCGCACTGCGTGCAACCCCCTGCCGGCGACTGCCGCCGGCTCCTACGCTCGCCGCATGGCCGACGATGTGGAGCGCCCCGGTGCCGACGCGTGGGTGCCGGAGGGGGCTCCGGTCGACGAGCTCCGCCGTGCCGCGCCCGACTGCCGCGGCTGCGAGCTCTGGCACGACGCCACGCAGGTCGTGTTCTCGCGCGGCCGCGAGGGGGCGCCACTCATGCTCGTGGGCGAGCAGCCGGGCGATCGCGAGGACCTCGAGGGCGAGCCGTTCGTCGGGCCAGCGGGGCGGCTCCTCGCCGACGCGGTCGACGCCGCGGGCATCGCGCGCGACCGCGTGTACGTCACCAACGCGGTGAAGCACTTCCGGTTCCGGCTGCGCGGTAAGCGGCGCATCCACGAGAAGCCGTCCGTCGCGCACATCGTCCCGTGCCGGCCGTGGCTCGAAGCCGAATTCGAGGCGGTGCATCCCTCGATCGTCGTCGCGCTCGGCGCCACGGCCGTGCGCTCGGTGCTCGGGCGCACGGTGCGCATCGGCGAGGTGCGCGGCAGGGTGCTGCCGCCGGATGCCGCGGCCGGGGCATCCGCACTGCCGGCCCCGGTGCTCGTGACGACGCATCCGTCTGCGCTGCTGCGCATCGAGGACCCGGCTGACCGGACGGCCGCGTTCCAGGCGCTCGTCGACGACCTGCGCGCGGCGGCGGATGCGGTAGAGTGATGCCGATTGCGGCATATGTCTCGATACTCACAGTGCCTTCCCATGTGCACCCCCTAGAGTGGGGATATCTACAGCGGGTGTTCTACCCGCGAACCCCGGCTGGGAAGTCGACGACCAGCTGGGACGTATTCACATCTCTCACACCGAAACCCTCGGTGCGGTACGGGCGACGAAGCCCCGCACCGGTTCCGCTGACATCACGCGGAGCTTCACGTCACTCTCTCGGGTCGTTCGCGAGTCCGGCCTCCTGAACCGCACGCGCTGGTTCTACCTCATGCTCATCGGCATCCTGCTCGTCGCCCTCGGCGGCGCGATCGCGGGATTCATCCTGCTCGGCGACTCATGGTTCCAGCTGCTGATCGCGGGGGCCCTCGGCCTGATCTTCACGCAGTTCGCGTTCCTCGCCCACGAGGCCTCGCACCGCCAGGTGCTCGAGTCGGGCCCGGCGAACGACCGCCTCGGCCGCGGCATCGCCGCCGGCGTCGTCGGCATCAGCTACGCCTGGTGGATGACGAAGCACACGCGTCACCACGCCAATCCGAACAAGATCGGCAAGGACCCCGACATCGACTTCGACACGATCTCGTTCGTCGAGGCCGATGCCGCGAAGCAGCGGGGGCTGATGGCGCTCATCACGCGCAAGCAGGGATACCTGTTCTTCCCGCTGCTCACGCTCGAGGGCGTCAACCTGCACTTCACCTCCATCCGCACGCTGTTCGACCGGGGTCCCGTGAAGGGCCGCGGCGTCGAGCTCAGCCTCATCGCGGTGCGGTTCGCGATCTACTTCGGCGCGATCTTCTGGATGCTCCCGCTCGGCATGGCCTTCGCCTTCATCGGCGTGCAGCTGGCCGTGTTCGGCATCTACATGGGCGCCTCGTTCGCACCCAACCACAAGGGCATGCCGATCATCCCCGCCGACGTCAAGCTCGACTTCTTCTCGAAGCAGGTGCTCACCTCGCGCAACGTGTCGGGCGGGTTCTGGGCGAGCGTCCTCTTCGGCGGCCTCAACTACCAGGTGGAGCACCACCTGTTCCCGAACATGCCGCGGCCGCACCTCGCGAAGGCGCGCGAGATCGTGCGCGAGCACGCCCGCACCCTCGACGTGCCCTACACCGAGACGACGATCCTGAAGTCGTACGGCATCGTCATCGAGTACCTCAATCGCGTCGGCCTCGCCGCTCGCGACCCGTTCGACTGCCCGATGGTGAACCAGTTCCGTCGGGTCTGAGACTTCCGTCGGTGGATTTCGCCGGCGGAACCCCGCACGACCCGAGGTCGTGCACGTCGCAGCCGCTCCGGCGGCTCGGCTTTACAGAAGGAAAAGAATATGGCTACCGGAACCGTCAAGTGGTTCAACGCCGACAAGGGCTTCGGCTTCATCGCCCCGGATGACGGCTCGGCCGACGTCTTCGCGCACTTCAGCGCGATCGCGTCGGGCGGATACCGCTCGCTCGAGGAGAACCAGAAGGTCGAATTCGAGACCGCCCGCGGCCCCAAGGGCCTGCAGGCCGAGAACATCACCGTCATCGGTTAAGTTCTCGCACCCCTGATCCGCGGCTTCGTGCCGCGTGGTCGACGAGCGGATGCCGCACGCCGGCGCCTCCCAGTGAGGCGCATGGCGCGGCATCCGCTCGCTCTCGTTCGGCGCTCTGCATGGCCTCGATCGAGCATCCTCGGAGGTTCGCTCCATAGGCTCGACAGAAGCGCCGATCGACCGCTCGGCCCCGAAGGAGGAGCCCCATGAAGTGCCCCAATGACGGAACCGTGCTGGTGATGAGCGAGCGCAGCGGCATCGAGATCGACTACTGCCCGACGTGTCGGGGCGTCTGGCTCGACCGGGGCGAACTCGACAAGATCATCGAGCGCGACGCGCGCGAGTACGGCGGTGCCCCCGCGGCTCCGGCAGCGTCGGCAGCGCCCGGGGGCCCCACCCAGGCGTCACCCGTACCACCGCAGCCGGCGTACGGCCGGCAGCAGCCCGGGTACGGCCAGCAGTCCTACGACGAGCGTGACTACGACAACCGGGGCTACGACAACCGGGGCCAGTACCGCAAGAAGAAGAAGGAGAGCTGGTTCTCCGAGCTCTTCGACTGAGCGCGGCCCCGACCGGCCGGTGCGGGTCGGCTAGCCGCCGACCCCCGACGACGAGGGCGACTCGACCGGCATGGTCACTGCTGCCGCCCGGGCGGCTCCCGCACGCTCGACCGGCCGGCGTTGACGGATGAGCTCCTCGAACAGTGCGACGTAGTCGGCCGCCATGCGGTGGGAGCTGAACCGGGTCTCGACGGCCTCGCGGCACGACGCTCGGTCGAGCGTCGCAAGGTCGGCGAGTGCGGCCGCGAGTCCCTTCGGGTCCGAGCGGATGAATCCGGTGCGCCCCTCCTCGACGATCTCGCCGACCGAGCCGCGGGGCGTGGCGGCCACCGGCGTGCCCGTCGCCATCGCCTCGATCATCACGAGGCCGAACGGCTCGTCCCATTGGATCGGGTTGAGCAGCACGCTGGAGTTGCCCATCAGCTCGTACTTCTCCTCGGCGGTGAGCTCGCCGACGTATTCGGCGTTGGACCCGAGCATCGGCTTGACCACCTCGTCGAAGTACTCCTCCTCGGCCTGCTCCTGCATCTTCGCGGCGATCCGCAGCGGGATGCCGGCGATGGCCGCGGCTTCGATGGCCTCTGGGATGCCCTTCGACGGATGCATCCGGCCGACGAAGCACGCGCTGTCGCCGCCCGGGCCGACGGGCACGTCCTCGACCTGGATGCCGTGGTGGATGACGCGCCTGATCGGCACCGGACCGGCGAGCGACGCCTGGTTGTGCGAGATCGCCACGAACACGACGTCCGACGATGCCGCGCAGTAGAGCTCCTGCTCGATCGGGATGAGCGGGCCGTGGGCCACGGTGACGACCGGGAGCGTCGTCGCGAAGCGCGCGAGGATGGGGCCGGCGAGCGTGTTGTCGAGGATCACGTCGACATCCGCGAGGCCCGAGAAGGCGCGCAGCAGGTGCTGCAGTTCGTGCGCGGTGACGCCCATCTTCGCCGGGTCCGACGCCTCGAAGCCGGGGAGCCTGGGAACTGGGCTCGTGCTGTCGCTCGACGCGGCGAGCACCACGTCCTGCCCGGCATCGGCGAGGGCCCGCGCGAGCACGTCGATGAACGACTCGATGCCGCCGTACGCATTCGGCGGGATGGGGATCCAGGGCGGTGCGATGATGCCGATTCTCATGAGAGGTCCCTTCGGGTGGGAACGGCCGACGCCCAGCGAGGGGTCGGATGCAGGGTGAGGCCGGCGGGGAGGCCCGCGACCGAGACGCCGCCTCGCGCGACGTCGATGGACATCCGCGAGCCCGCGAAGGGCATGTTGCGGAAGTGCATGTCGCCGAAGTGCTCCGAGGAGGTGGGCGCCAGCCAGACCTCCCCGGTCGGCACGGAGGGCTCGAAGCGCACCGTGGTGCGAAGCAGCGAGAAGGGTGTGGCCGCCGCCCAGGCCTGCGGCGAGCACGATGCGGGGTACGCCACGGGCGACGGATACTCGGTGCGACCGAATCCGCAGAACAGCTCGGGCAGCCGCCCGCCGAAGGCGGTCGCCGCCTCGAAGAGGCCGAGCACCACCCGGTTCGCCTCATCGACGAATCCGTACCGCATCAGCCCCGCCGCGATGATGGCGTTGTCGTGCGGCCACACCGACCCGTTGTGGTAGCTCGCGGGGTTGTACGCGCCCATGTCGGACGCCAACGTGCGCACCCCCCAGCCGGTGAACATCTCGTCCGAGAGCAGTCGTTCCGCGACCGCGGCCGCCTTGTCGTCGTCGACGATGCCGCTCCAGAGGCAGTGGCCCATGTTGGAGGCGCAGGCGTCGACGGGGTTCTTGTCGCCGTCGAGCGCGATGGCGAAGTACTGCCGATCCGGGAGCCAGAACCGCTCGTTGAACTCCCGCTTCAGCTCGTCCGCCCGAGCGTCCCACGCTTCTCCGGCCGTGTCGTCGCCCTGGAGTCGTGCGAGCAGCCCTCTCGCGAGGTACGCCTGGTACACGTATCCCTGCACCTCGCAGAGGGCGATCGGCGGCTTGGGGAGCCGCCCGTCGGCGAACGAGATGCCGTCCCACGAGTCCTTCCAGCCCTGGTTGAGGAGTCCGTGGTCGTTCAGCCGCTCGTACTCGACGAATCCGTCGCCGTCGCGGTCGCCGTCCCGTTCGATCCAGGCGAGCGCCCGGTCGGCCGCCCGGATGAGGTCGTCGGGGTCCTCGGGGAGCGCGCCCCACTGGGCGAGCTCGCCGAGCACGACGACGAACAGCGGGGTGGCGTCGACGGTGCCGTAGTAGACGGAGCCCCCGCCCAGGGCGAGGTTCGTGGTGGCCCCCAGCCGCACCTCGTGGAGGATGCGACCCGGCTGCTCCTCGGATGAGGCGTCGAACCGGGTGCCCTGGAGGTCTGCGAGGGTCCGCAGCGTGCCGAGGGCGAGGGTGGGATCCACGGTCATGGACATGAACGCCGTGAGCAGCGAGTCGCGCCCGAAGAGGGCCATGAACCACGGAACGCCTGCCGCGACCACGGCGCGGTCGGGATGCCTCGGGTCGAAGATGCGCAGGGCGCCGAGGTCGCGTTGGCTCTGCAGGATCACCCGCTCGATCGCGTCGTCCTCGAGCGAGGGCACCGGGATGCGCGACTGCCACGCGAGGAACCGGCGCGCCGGTTCCGACACCTGCAACGGTCCGGTGTCCGTGCCCACCAGGAGATCCTCGCCGTCCACCACCGGTGTCACGACCACGCTCTGCGACCACGTGCCGCGCGGGCCGAGGACGACGTCGAATGAGAGCCGGTCGCCGGCGACGAAGGCCCCGCGGGCGGACACCGCCAGGCCGAGCGAGTCGGCCCGTCCGGATGCGACCGTCAGCCGGCCGGCATCGTCGAGGTGTGCAGCCCGTGGCCGCCCGGCGGCGCGCCCCTCCTTCACCTCGAAGATGTCGGCGAAGTCGGATTCGACGACGAGCTCCACCCGGTACGCCATCGGCTCACGGGAGTAGCTGCGGAGCGTGATGCGCTCGCGCAGGCCGCCCTCCACCCGTCGATCGCGTTCGACGACCAGGGGCGTGTCGGCCCGGCCGGGGAGATGCCCTGCCCGGCCGACCGTCACCGCGCGATACGGCTCGGGAGTGGTCGAGGAGAGCGTCTCCACGGGGGCGCCGTCGATGAGCAGCGTCCACCTGGAGATGAGCCTGGTGTCTCGGAAGAACATGCCGTGCGGGAGGTCGGGCACGATATCGCCGTTCTGGCCCGACACGCAGAACGAGGAGCCCTCGACGATCGTGATCGCCCCGGCCCCGGCGCTCTGCGCGAGTGTGTCCGTGTTCCAGCCTGTCATCTGCTCGCCTCGTCACCCGTGGCCGTATCAGGGCCCGTCGTGGCACCCGGCCCGAATCGGCTCTCACCGTAAGCACAAGGTCACGCTGCGGCGAGAGGGTTGACAGCAGCGGTTCTCCGCGTCGGGGCGTGCAGAGCCGGGCGCTCAGCCGGTGATGGCCTGGATGACCCGGCGCGCGACTGACGCGCTCGACTGGGGGTTCTGCCCCGAGATGAGGTTGCCGTCGACGACGACGTGGTCGCTCCAGGGGGCGGCGGAGTCGATGATCGCACCGGCCTCGCGCAGCGCGGACTCGACCCACCACGGCGTGTTCTCGCCCGTTCCGCCGGTGCGTTCCTCCTCGTCGGTGAAGACGGTGAGGCGCCGGCCGGCGAACGCGTTCGAGCCGTCGGGGAGCTTCGCCGAGAGCAGGGCGGCGGGGCCGTGGCAGAACGGCGCGATGATGATGCCCGCCGCCTCCGCGGCCACCAGGACCCGGCCCGTCGCGGCGTCGAACGCGAGGTCGGCCATCGGCCCGTGGCCTCCGGGGAGCACGATCGCGGCGAAGTCGGCCGCGTCGACGTCGGCGACGGGCACCGCGGCGGCGAGTTCGTCGGCGATCGACGCGAGGTAGCCGCGAAGCTCCTCGACGGTCTCGGTGCTGCCGACGACGGCGGGATCGAGGCTGACGGCGTCGACCGTCGGCGTCACCCCGCCCGGCGTGGCGATGGTGACGGCGTGGCCGGCCTCGAGCAGATCGCGGTGGGCGGTGACGAGCTCCTCGGCCCAGAAGCCGGTCGGGTGCTCCGACCCGTCCTTCATGGTGAGGCTGGTGGCGGCGGTGACGATCATGAGGATGTCGCTCACGGGTGATGGTTCCGTTCTGTCGTTGCTGATGGGTGGGGCTGGACGTGCGGGCGGCGCCTGGAGGTCTCGCGGCGCTGCCGGGTCAGGCGCGGTGGAACTCGGCGGGGTGCGGACCGGTGCGCCCGTCGCGCTCGAGGCCGTCGATCGCGTCGAGCTCGGATGCCGCGAGCTCGAACCCGAACACGTCGAAGTTCTCGGCGATGCGCGCCGGGGTGACCGACTTGGGGATCACGATGCGGCCCTGCTGCAGGTGCCAGCGCAGCACGACCTGTGCGGGCGTGCGGCCGTGCGCGGCGGCGATCGTCGTGATCGCGGGGTCGTCGAGCACCGCGCCCTGCGCCAATGGGCTCCAGGCCTCGGTGGCGATGCCGAGGCGGTCGTTCGCCGCGACGACCCGGCGATTCTGCAGGGCCGGGTGGAGCTCGACCTGGTTCACGGCGGGCACGACCGAGCCCTCGGCGACGAGGCGGTCGAGGTGGTCGGGCTCGAAGTTCGAGACGCCGATCGCGCGGATCCGTCCGTCGGCGGCCAGGCGCTCGAGCGCCCGCCACGTGTCGACGTAGCGGTCGCGGTCGGGCGTCGGCCAGTGGATCAGGTACAGGTCGAGCTGCTCGAGCCCGAGCTTCGCGAGGCTCGCGTCGAATGCGCGCAGGGTCTCGTCGTGGCCCTGGTCGGAGTTCCACACCTTGGAGGTGACGAACAACTCGTCACGGGCGAGGCCCGACGACGCGATGGCGCGCCCCACGCCCTGCTCATTGCCATAGACGGCGGCGGTGTCGATGCTGCGGTAGCCGACCTCGAGGGCGGCGGCGACCGCGGCCTGCGTCTCGTCGTTCGGTACCTGGAAGACGCCGAAGCCGAGCTGCGGCATCCGGACGCCGTTGTTCAGGGTGATGGTGGGGACGGTCGCGGTGGTCATGCGTTCCTTTCGGTGGTGGGGCAGGTCGGAGCGGCGGTGCCGCTGCGGCTCAGGCGACGGATGCCACGGGGCGCGTGTCGGTCCCCGCAGCGCGATCGTCGGGGCCGGCGCCCTGAAGGGCGGCCCGTGCGGTGCGAGCCGAGC
>NZ_WJSP02000103.1 GCF_009720255.1 Agromyces humi
GCGCTCGTCCCACTCGCGGTGCGCGGCCGGGCGTCGCGGCGACGAGCGGCGAACCGGGCGGTGTGGCCCGACGTGGTCGATCACCTCGTGGCGTCCGTCCGCGCCGGCATGTCGCTTCCCGAGAGCGTCGCCGCGCTCGCCGAACTCGGACCCGCCTCCACTCGGCGGGCGTTCGCTGAGTTCGCCGTGCACTACGAGCGCAGCGGCAACTTCGTGCTCTCCCTCGAGCAGCTCAAGGCGACGCTCGCCGACCCGGTTGCCGACCGGCTGCTCGAGACCCTCCGCATGGCACGGGAGGTCGGCGGCAGCGACGTCACGGCGGTGCTGCGCGGGCTCTCGGGCTACCTTCGCGAAGACGCGGCGCTCCGCGCCGAGGTCATCGCACGCCAGTCCTGGATCCGCAACGCAGCGCGCCTCGGGGTGGCCGCACCCTGGTTGCTCCTCGTCGTGCTCGCGTCTCGGCACGAGACCCTCGTCGCATACGACTCCGCGGCGGGGTCGACGCTGATCCTCGTCGGCGTCGTCGTGACGATCGTGGCGTATCGCCTGATGGTCGCGCTGGGCCGTCTGCCCGAGGAGCGTCGATGGCTTCGCTGAATGCGATCTCGCCGATCGGACTCGTCCTCGGCGCGATCCTCGGGCTCGGCCTGTGGCTGATCGTCTCGACGGTCCCGAGGCTCGGGCGGCCGCGTCTCGTGGAACGCGTCGCGCCGTACGTCGCCGACCTCTCCGCCGAGGCGAGGGCCATGCTGGCGCGGCGTCCGTCGGGGCCGGCTCCGGTCCTGGGCGTCGTCGTCGCGCCGCTCGCGCAGCGGGTCAGGGCCATCGCCACGGAGTGGCTGGGCGGCAATGAGGTGATCGCCAAGCGGCTCCACCAGTCGGGCTCCATGGCGTCGGTCGAGCGGTTCCGAGGCGAGCAGCTCACGTGGGCGGCAGGGGCGTTCGTGGTCGGCGCTGCGCTCGCGATCGCGGCACCGACGTTCGCCGCGCTGCCCGCGATCGCGCGCGTCGCGATGCCGGTGATCGGGGCGGCACTCGGTGCTGCACTGCGTGACTGGCTGCTGCAGCGTCGAGCTCGTCGCCGGCTCGCGCGGGTCTCGGCCGAGCTTCCCACCGTGCTCGAGTTCCTCACGCTCAGCCTCACGGCGGGCGAGGGCATGCTCGATGCCCTCCGGCGGATCGCCGGAGCCGGACAGGGCGAGCTGCCGTCCGAATTCTCCCGCGTCGTGTCTGCCGTCGGCACCGGCGTGCCCCTCAGCCTCGCGCTCGCGGAGCTTCGCGACCGTCTCGATCATCCGGCACTCTCACGCGCCCTCGACCAGATCCTCGGCGCCCTCGAACGAGGTGCGCCGCTCGCCGCGGTGCTGCGGTCGCAGGCGGGCGATGCCCGCGACGAGGCCAAGCGCACCATCATCGAGCTGGCAGGTCGCAAGGAGATTGCGATGCTCGTTCCGCTGATCTTCTTGATCCTGCCCGTCACGGTCGCCTTCGCCCTGTTTCCCGGCTACCTCGTGCTGCAGACCGGGTTCTGATGCGCCACCACACCACACCATGCGCGCGCCACCGCGATCGCGCCCACGAAAGGAACGAACATGCGAGAGCGGCTGCTCGAACGACTGCGCGACGAGCGGGGCGATGTGCCCGGCTGGGTGCTGATCACCCTCATGACGGCGGGCCTGGTGATCGTGATCTGGGGCCTCGCGGGTCCGGCCCTCAGCGGCGTGTTCGACCAGGCGATCGGTCGTGTGACCGGGTTCTAGCTGAACCGCGGTTCCATGGCCTTCCTGGCCTGCGGTGCGGCCTCGTCCGGTTGCTCGCCAACGAGCGGGGATCCGCCGTCGCCGAGTTCGCGCTCGTGGGCGTCCTGCTCACGGTGCTGGCACTCGCCGTGGTGCAACTCGCCCTGGCGCTGCACGTGCGCAACACCGTGCTCGACGCCGCGGCCGAGGGCGCCAGGTACGCGGCACTGGCCGGGTCGTCGCCGAGTGACGGAGCCGCCCGCACCCGGGACCTCATCGCCGCCGCGATCTCATCCGAGTATGGGCAGGACGTCACGGCGGGGACGACCTCGATCGGCGGAGTGCCGGCCGTCGAGATCACGGTGCGCACGACACTGCCCGTCATCGGACTCCTCGGCGTACCGCACGGGCTGGAGGTGTCGGGACATGCTTCGACCGAGACCCTGGAGTGATCGTCTCCGTCGAGACGACGGCACCGCCTCGCTGGAATTCCTCACCGTCGGCGTCCTCCTGCTGGTGCCGTTGGTCTACCTGGTGCTCGCCGTGGCCGCCATCCAGGCCGGGGCGCTCGGCATCGAGGGCGCAGCGCGGCAGGCGGCACGGGTCGCGGTCCTCAGCGCGGAGACCGGCGGACCGGATGCCGCCGTGGAGCGCGCCGTGCGCGTGACGTTCGACGACTACGGGATCGATGCCGAGGCGGCATCCGTGTCGGTGACCTGCGATCGGGCGGACTGCACTGAAGCGGGCGCGCACGTCACGGTCGCCGTGCGTGCCCGTGTCGAGCTGCCGCTCGTGCCCCACGTGCTGGCGCTCAGTGCGGTCGCGAGCGTGCCGATCGAGGCGAGTGCGACGCAGACCGTGTCGCGCTTCGCGGGCCGCCGATGATGTCGCCCCCTCGACGCCGCCCGGGTGCGCGACGCGCGTGCGACGAGCAGGGCTCGACGCTCCTGCTCACCATCTTCTACTGCTTCCTCGGGCTCACCATCGTCATGCTCGTCGCCTCGGCGACGACGCTCTACCTCGAACGCAAGCGGCTCTTCACCGTGGCAGACGGGGCCGCGTTGGCCGGTGCGGAAGCGTGGCCGCTCGACGCGGTGCGAATCGACGGCGATCGCCTCGAGTTCGACCTGCGAGACGACGACGTGCGCCGGGCGGCGGCCGACTACCTCGCCACCGCAGCGACCGACCTCGACGAGGTCGAGCTCGTGCGCGCCGCCTCCGACGACGGGCGCACCGCGACCGTGACCCTGCGTTCCGTCTGGCGAGCGCCGCTCTCCACCGAGCTCGTGCCGCTCATCGTGCCCATCGAGGTGACGGTGACGGCGCGTTCCGTCTTCCACTGAGCCGACGCCTTCCACTGAGGCGACGCCTTCCACTGAGCCGACGCGGCCATGAACGCACGACGGCCCGGGTCTACTCCGAGGCCGTCTGCCAGCAGTAGACAGTAGGTGAGCACTTCCGCGAATTCCCCAGCGAACAGTGTCAGGGTCGGCGTCAGCGCTCCACGGGAAGCCCCGAAGTAGTTCACCTGCCTCAATCGCGATGCACTTCGCGAGATTCTCGGGAGCGTGGAACTGCGGCCAGTCGCGCTCGACCTCGAGGACGCGCAGCCGGTCCGGACATAGTTGCTCGGCATTCAGCCAAGCTGACGGGCACCCGTGCGAGCCTCGTGGCCTCTCGGGCGTGGATCCCTGGGAGAGCGGCGAGAACCGTACTGTTCCATTTCTATGGATCATGCGATAGGATGATCCATAAACACGAAATAGGCGATTGAAGGAGTGCAAACATGGAAAAGTTTCTGCGGGCGTCGGTGAAGGTACCATTCGACAACCTGTTCCCCGACCCGAACAACCCGCGCCTCGCGCTGGACGAATTGCCGGGCTACATGGACGGCGACCGTCTGTTCGATGAGGGCGTCCGCGAAAAGATCATGACGTTCCTCGGCGAAGCCGCATATGAGACCGACGCGCTGGTGCAGGCGATCATCGGACAGGGCTGGATGCCGATCGACAACATCATCACCTGGGACCACCCCGCCGATGGCAGCGATCACCACGTGGTCGTTGAAGGAAATCGCCGTCTGGTGTCGCTGTGGAAGATCCGCACGGTCGAACTGGACAAGCAGGTCAAGAAGCTCGAGCGCATGGAGAAGCGTGCCTCGACATATCCGGTGGAGGAACTGAAGGCGCAGCGCGACCTCGTGGCACACATCCGGCAGATCAAGGCTGACACCGATGAGTTGACGGTTGTCCCCGTCGATGCCAATACTGTCGAGGAACTCGGACGAAAGTTGCCCCGCGTTCTGGCGGTACGACACATCAATGGTGCCAAGGACTGGGGCAACTACGCACAGGACCTATGGCTGCTGGGTCGCTACGAGCAAGTCTTTGAGGACAAGCACGGTGCGGGCGTTGGTGGGTTCTGGGACGCAGACGTCATTCATGCGGTCGCCGCGGAGGCGTCGCTGAGCCCGACGTCCACGAAGCGGCAGTTGAAGGCGGCGAGTTGGTTCGGCCACTTCAAGGCCGAGTTCGAGGACGAACTTCCCGAGGCGGAGGCGTTCTCGAAGACGGACTACTACCTCTTCGAACTCATTAGCCGCAAGCCATGGGTCCGCGACCAACTGGGTTTGGGGGAGGACGACCGCGCCCTGAGTGCGGAGAGTGAGCAAGTGCTGTTCGACTGGGTCTTTAAGCTGCCTCGCGGTCGCAGTGCCGACGAAAACCCAAATGTGTTCTTCCGTCACGAGAACATCAAGGTCTGGGATGACATGCACAAGTACGACCAGGCGAACGGTACAGACTTCGCAACCAACTTCGATGTCAGCGCTCCCGAGACCGCACGTCCCATGGCCGAGGTGGAGGCAGAGTGGCTCAGCCACAAGACCAAGCGCAAGCCGCAGGCGATCATCGATGACCTCCTCAAGCGGCTCTCCGAACTGACCGCCGAGCGCCTCGCCACCGAAGGCAGCGCACTCCGCGTCCAGCTCGAGCGTCTCCGGGACCAGTCCGACATCTTCATCAAGATGATCGACTCGACGGAGGCGTAATGGCTAAGCGACACCACCTCTCCGAGCCGCGCGTCCAAGCGGTGGTGGACGGACTTGTCCGCCAGTTGCGGCGATACGGGAGTGTCAACGCTCTCGCGGAACAACTGTCAGGTATGTCGGGCCAGCGAATCTACCCGAACAGGATCCACGGTCTCCTCGCCGAGGATGCTTCACGGACGATTAATGACGCAACCCTTGAGGCTCTGGAGGCGGGTCTCGAGAGGGCGGATGCCACCGTCGCCACGGATGCGGAGGGCTACGTCGATCTCGAAGAGCGTGTCGCTGCCGCCGCATCAGCGGTCCCCTCGGGAGAGGATTGTGTAACAGTGGTTTCGGTCGCCCTCGGACTGCCCGCAGCGGTCATTCGCCGCTCGCTGCCTGACGCGTCCACTGCCCCGCCAGCGGTCTCGTCGGCGACTCGAAGTGGGTTGCCTGATTGGGCGTGGCAGGATGTCGCCGTCTCCAGAATTGTTGAATCTCTCGTGCGGCCGACCGACAACCGAATAGGTCTGATTGTTCCGACCGGTGGGGGAAAGACCCGCCTTGGGCTTCGCGTCATCCTCGAGCGCCTTGCCCGCAGTGACCAACCGGGCCAATCGGCTGTGTGGATCACGCACCGACGCCGGTTGGCGAGACAGGCTCGCCGGAGCCTGCAGGAAATTCTCAAGGAAGGCGGAAACCTGCCCGAGGACGCCGCGACCATCTTCGAACGGATCCGATTCGTCATGATCGGTGATCTTGTCAGCACGCTGGAAGAACTTGACGGCAAGGTGAGCGTCATCGTGCTCGATGAGGCACACCATGCCGCCGCCGCGTCCTATGCGCCAATCTTCGCGTCGGACGCTCCCGCGCTCTTCCTCACTGCGACCCCGGTCCGTGCGGACAAACTCCCCATCGGCATCGACCGGGTCGGGTACACCATCACCTATCGCGACTTGTTCGAACGCAACTGCGTCATTGAACCGATCTTTGACCCGCCACTCGACATGACCGGTCTAGATTGGTCCGCCGCGTCGGGATTAACCGAACTCGCCGATTACCTCCTTGACCGCACCGAACAAGACTTCAGCAAAGTGCTGGTCGCCGTTTCCATGCAGGAACGCGCGGAGCGGCTCTACGAGGCGGTGTCTGAGCTTCTCGATGCGAGGCCCAACCACCCCCTGACCGCAGACGACGTGGCCTATGTGCACGGTGGACGAAACAGCTACGGTGTCTCCGACGCGTCCGACGCCCTCGACGAAAATGCGGGCAAGCCGGCCGGCATTCTGATCGCCACCTCCAGCCTCGTGGGCGAGGGCTACGACGATCCATCCATCGACGCCGCCGTCGTGACCTACCCGTCGACGAGCATCGCCCACCTGATGCAGGTAGCCGGTCGCGCGCTACGCTGGGCCCCCGGAAAGCGGCGCGCGCACGTCGTCCAACTCCGCGAGTCGCCGCTGCAGTATTACTTCGATCAACGCTGGCTCTACCAAGACATCTCGGACGAACTGCGCCCCGAGTTGGTCGATCTCGAGTACGCGACAGCCGACGAACTGGTGGAGACGATCCACCGTCTGCTCGACGAACACAACATCCGTCAATCCGTCAGAAGCCGCATCGATGCCCAACTCCGAAATATCGGCGCCGGATCCGACGTGCGACTAATGCTCAGCGGGATAAACTATTACGGTTCCCTCGCGACCTACGTGAGCAAGTCACCGTGGGACGCGATTCTCGTGGACGACGATGAGTGGTCGCGTTTTCTCAATGTGTTCAATGACGTCTCGCTGCGACAAGAAGACATCAAGGAACCGCAACAGTTCCTCCGTGCCCACATGATCCCGGACGCCGCGCCCGGCAGCACCTGGAAGTCCTACATGGACCTCATCAATGCCGCCGAATACGCCCGCAAGGAGATCAAGGACCGCGAATACCCTGGAGGCGAATCCCGCCCGTACAACGCGGGAACCCACACCACCTGGCTTCGATACGTTACGTTGCACTATCGGCCCCGCGTGCCTCTCGACCTCGACTCGTTTCTTGTAGACGCGGTCAATCGCAATGACATCCTGTCCGCCTACATTGCGACTCCGACCGCATGGGCCGAGGCCATCCGGATTCAGTTGCCGTTGTCTGGTTCGATCGCCTACCTCCTTGACGAGGCTCAGTCGGGTTGGATCCAGGGCGCCCGGGCCGAGCTCCTGGGACTGCTCGGCAAGACCCCCCTCGAGGAGCATTTCGTCGCGATTGCCAGTTGGAGATCACAACTGTCAATCAGTGCGGTGCCGATGACGATTGTCGACCACATCGCGCAACTCCTTCCAAGGCAAACCTGGGAGGTCCAGCGCCTAGACCTCTAGTCGGCTTGCATGCGATCAGGAGTCGCGCTTCGCCCAAACCACCCTGATTGAGATGCAGCCAGGTCGTCTCACAGATACGTTGAGCGAATGAAAGCGGCCATGAACGCACGACGGCCCGGGCGACATTCTCCGATCGCCCGGGCCGTCGTGGTGCGTGGGCTGCGCTCGTCCCGGCCCAGCCCACGCGGCCGTCAGCCGATCACGGGCGTCCGCGGTGGCCGGCGCCCTTCGCGGGCGCGGCCTCGAAGGCGCGCTCGATCTCCTGGCTGAACGTGTTGCCCGCGGCATCCGTCGCCGTCACCCGCAGGTCGACCCAGCCGCCCGCATCGGGCACCCGGAGGTCGGCCTCGTACGAGGCGACGTAGGCACGGCCCCTCGCGAACAGGCTGGTGATCGGGTCGCCGGGGCCGTCGTCGACGGCCGAGACCAGCTTCGCCGAGACGGGCTTCCAGTCGCCGCCGGGCAGGCGCACCTCGAGCGTGGCATCCGTCACCATGGCACTGCCGGTCGCACCGGACACGTGGCCGACCGCGAAGCCGAGGGGCACCGTGGCGCCCTTCCTGCGGCCGTCGCCCACCCTGGCGTCGGCGCCGACCTCGACGTCGTACGTCGCCTGCAGCATCGGCAGCAGCTGTGCGCCATACTCGTCGGCCGTGCCGGTCGACGTGACCGTCCACTCGGTCGTGGTCGACGTCGACGAGTCGAGCCAGGTTCCGTCGTGCTCGGCGACGTTGACGATGCGCAGCTCGCTGTCGCCGTCGGGGAGGCCGTCGTAGTTCAGGCCCTGGTACTCCGACCCCTTCACGAACTCGCCGTTCACGTAGAGCTCGGAGTGCTGCACGACTCCCGGGATGCCGGCCCACGTGTCGAACCCACCGGTGTGCTCGGGCTCTCCGCCGTCGGCCCACGAGGCCACGTTCACCTGCACGGACGAGCCCTGCCGGTTCGGCGCCCAGAACCCGCGACCGACGTAGGGACGCACGATCGGCCCGAAGTAGCTGGTCTCGTTGACCGAGCCGGGCTCGAACGAGCGCCGCACGTCGCGGATGCCCCACGTGCCGTCGACGAGGAACACGTCCTGGTACCAGAGGACGTCGGTGGTGCTCACCCATTCCGTGCGCTCGACGCCGCGGGCTGCACGCTGCGGGTAGCCGATGCCCGAGGACTGGTGCGGCGTGAAGTCGAACCGGAACTCGCCGACGAGGTCGCCCGCACGGCCGTGGTAGGTCGTGTCGACGCGCGCCAGGTCGGTGGGCCGGTACGCCAGGTCCGACGGGATCTCGCCGTCGCTGTAGCGTACGAGGTCCCACAGCTCATCCGAGTTCGCGACGCCCGTGGCCGTCACCGGTGCCTTCTTCGCGGCGAGCGCGTCGAGGAGCTGACGACCCTGCACGCCGCTGATCGTGGCGACGCCGATCGGAGCCGGCGTGCCGTCGTCGGCCGCGACCCACTCGTTGAACTCCCCGTCGGCGTCGTTGACGACCACGAGCAGGGCCGCGCCCGCCGCCGCCGCGTTGGCGGCACGCTGCGACGGGGTCACCCCGTCGGAGCGCAGTGCCACCGCGACCTTGCCGCGCACGTCGGCCGCGGCGAAGTCCTCGGCGGAGCCGAGGCCCACGGCGATGGCGCCCTTCGCCCCGAAGTCGCGCATGGTCGCGCCGGGCGCGTTCGTCACGTCGAGCGTCTTCGAGCCCCACTTCAGCACGAGGTTCGGGTGCTGCAGGCGCCAGCGCGTCGTGAAGTCGAAGACCTCGGCGTCGGACGCATCGAGCGGCTGGGCGTACAGGGCATCCGCCCACACGGGGGCGATGACGCTGCCGCCGAAGCCGTCGACGAGGTAGTCCATGCGCATCACGAGCGCCTCGAGACCGCGCTCGCCGACATCGACCGAGACCTTCTTCGCGGCGCGGGCGTCGAGGGCGACGCTCGCCGCGCCCGACCCGTCGAGCACCACGTGCGGGTCGCCGACGAGCGCGACGCCCTGCGAGTCGGCCGACGGTGCGACATCCATGTACGACATCAGCGAGTACGCGCCCGCGGGCAACCGCAGCGTGGTGCTGCCGTCGACCTGCACGAAGTCGTACCACTTGGTCTCGGGGTTCCAGATCCAGCCGACGGCCTGCGTCGGCTCGCCGTCGAGACCGGTCGCGGTGACCTCGAGGTCGTAGCGCTCGGACTCGGCGATGATGCCGAGGGCCGTGCGCGTGACGGGTTCGCCGTCGATCGACGCGACGAGCGCGCCCGAGAGCTGCACGCCCGCGGGAACCGCGGCCGGGTCGGCCGTGAGCCTGACCGTGCGGGTCTCGCCGGCGGGGATGGTGAGCGAGTCGGCGTCGAGGCTGAGCACGTCGGATGCCGCGCCCGCCGAAAGGGGGCCGGGTCCCTCCTCGCCGCCGCCCGGCGTCGTGTCGACGAGCGTCGCGTCGAGCGACACCGTCACCTCGGCGGGGCCGCGGTTCGCGTACTCGATGGTGCGGACTACGGGCACGGGCTCCTCGCCCCACATGAGCATGCCGAAGTCGCCCGAGCCCGATGCCACGAGGTCGGAGGCCACGGCTGCGGCCACGTTCACCACGCCGGTGCCGCCCTGGTAGGGGGTGAGGCCGGTGTCGGTCGCCGTGCTCGTGAGCGCGGCGCGAAGCTGGGCGGCGGTGTACTCGGGGTGCTGCTGCTTCAGGATCGCCGCGGCACCTGCGATGTGCGGCGTGGCCATCGACGTGCCGCTCTTGGCGACGTAGGCGCCCTCACCGGGGCTGTCGGCCGAGCGGGCGGCCGTGACGTTGTTGCCGGGACCGGAGAGGTCGGGCTTGAGCGCACCCGAGCGGGCGAGGGGGCCCTGGCTCGAGAAATACGACAGGGCGCCGCTCGGGTCGTCGACCGAGCCGATCGTGAGCGCGCTCGCCGCGGAGCCCGGGGAGCCGATGGCCTCGGGCGCGCCCGCGTTGCCCGCGGCGACGACGAAGAGCGTGCCGGTCTGCTCGGCCACCGTGTTCAGCGCCTCGGCGAGCAGGTCCTCACCGTCGGAGGCCTCGGAGGAGCCGAGGCTCATCGAGACGATCGGGGCACGCTGACGCCGGCGACCACGATGTAGTACGTCCCGGGCCGGGGGTCGTCGATGACGATGCGCGCCGGCGAGTTCCCGGTCGCCGTGCCCTGACCGATCGGGCTCCCACCGAAGTACACGAAG
>NZ_WJSP02000104.1 GCF_009720255.1 Agromyces humi
GCGCGCCGCGCGCGGCCTGACGCCGGCACGCGGCATCCGCTCGGCGAGGCTCAGTGGCCGGCGGAACCCGCCTCGGTCACGCCGACATCCGTGCGGTGGAAGTTCTGGAACGAGCGCGACGCCGTCGGCCCCCGCTGCCCCTGGTAGCGCGAGCTGTACTCGGCCGACCCGTAGGGCCGCTCGCTCGGCGACGACAGCCGGAAGAAGCACATCTGCCCGATCTTCATGCCCGGCCAGAGCTTGATCGGCAGGGTGGCGACGTTCGAGAGCTCGAGCGTGACGTGTCCCGTGAACCCGGGGTCGATGAAGCCCGCCGTGGAGTGCGTCAGCAGGCCGAGCCGGCCGAGTGAGCTCTTGCCCTCGAGCCGGGCCGCGATGTCGTCGGGCAGGGTGACGGCCTCGTACGTCGATGCGAGCACGAACTCGCCCGGGTGCAGGATGAACGGCTCGTCGGGCCGCACCTCGATGAGATGCGTGAGCTCGGGCTGGTCTTCGGCCGGATCGATGAAGGGGTACTTGTGGTTGTCGAACAACCGGAAGTACCGGTCGAGGCGCACGTCGATCGACGACGGCTGGATCATGGCCGGTTCATACGGCTCGAGCCCGATGCGCTCGCGGTCGAGTTCGGCCCTGATGTCGCGATCCGAGAGAAGCACGCTGACAGCGTAGCAACGCTTGCTAGGATGGCTTCCGTTGCACCGTCACCCGCGCAAACGGGCGGGCGGATGCCGCACGCGGATGTAGTTCAATGGTAGAACTTCAGCTTCCCAAGCTGATAGCGCGGGTTCGATTCCCGTCATCCGCTCCACGTTCGACCCGCACCCCGGTGCCGCCGACCCTCGCCGGTCTTGCGGCTGTGGGTGCCTTCTGCTGGCCCCCGAACGGGGGGAGATGCTGAGCTTTCTACAGCATTCGCCGGGCAACGGCTGCTTCTGCTAGTAAGGGTAGCCAAGTGCCCCCCAGCGATTGGATGAACGTGACGACTCCCAGCGGCGACCAGCAGTCCGATGTGCTCGAACGGAGCGACTACGAGGCCGTCGGGGGGGCGCCGGCGATCACCGCGGTGGTCGGCCGGTTCTACGAGCTGGTGGTGGCCGACGACCGGCTCGCCGGCTACTTCGAGGGCGTCGAGATGGTTCGGCTCAAGCGTCATCAGGTCGCCCTCGTCTCGCAGGTCATGGGCGGCCCGGTCGAGTACTCGGGGCGTGAACTGCGCGCGGCGCACGAGGGCATGGGCATCTCGACCGACGACTTCGCCGTCGTCGTCGACCACCTCGTGACCGCACTGACCGAGGCCGGCGTGCCGTCCGAGATCATCGGCCGGGTCGGCGCCGCGCTCGGCGCCACCGAGTCCGACATCGTCGAGGTGCCCTCGACGGGAGCCTGACTCGGTGAACACCACCGCTCTCAAGGAGACCTGGGCCGCGGCCGAATCCCTCGGCGACGACGTTCCGCTCTACTTCTACTCGCACCTCTTCCTCACCCACCCCGAGCTGCGGGGCATGTTCCCGGTCTCGATGGCGACGCAGCGCGACCGACTCGTCGGCGCGCTCGGCCGCATCGTGTCGAGAGTCGATCAGCTCGACGAGGTCACCGCGTTCATCCAGCAGCTCGGCAGGGACCATCGGCGCTTCGAGGTGATCGCCGAGCACTACGACGCGGTCGGCGTCTCGCTGCTCGCCACGCTGAAGCACTTCCTCGGCGAAGGATGGACCGAGGAACTCGCGGCCGATTGGGCTGCGGCGTACGGAGTCATCGCCACCGTCATGGTGCAGGCCGCGGAGGAGTCCGAGCAGACGAGTCCGGCGTCCTGGGCGGGCCACGTGCTCGCGGTCGAGCGGCGAAGCCTCGACATCGCGGTCATCCAGGTCCGACCCGACCCCGCGCTGCCCTTCGAGCCGGGCCAGGCGATGGCGGTGGAGAGCCCGTTGCGACCCCGTCTCTGGCGCTACCTCAGCCCGGCGAACGCGCCGCGTGCCGACGGCACCCTCGAGTTCCACGTGCAGCTGGTCCCGGGTGGGCTGTGGAGCGGCGCGATGGTGCGTCTGCTCGCCGTCGGCGAGACGCTGCGTCTGGGCGCGCCGGTCGGCCAGGAGCTCACGCTCGGCGACCACGAGCGTGCACGCGACCTGCTCATGGTCGCGGGCGGCGCCGGCCTGGCACCCCTCCGAGCGCATCTGGAGCGCATCGACCAGCACTGGCAGGCGACCGGCGAAGCCCCCGACGTGCACCTGTTCCACGGGGCGCGCGTGCCCTGGAACCTCTACGAGGGCAAACTGCTCCGCGACCTCGCAGTGCGTCCCTGGTTCACGTACACCCCGGTGATCTCCGGGGACCCGAGCTTTCCCGGTCGCAAGGGCCTCGTCGGTGACGTCGCCGCCGACCAGGCCGCCCGGCCCGGTCTTCTCGCGCTCGTGTGCGGATCGCCCGACATGGTCAGGCACACCGTTTCGCGCCTGCGCGACGCCGGCATGCCGTCGACCGACATCCGCTTCGAGCAGTTCGCCACGCTCGACGAGGACAGCCACGCACAGCATCACCGCACCCAGAACCCGCAGCCCGCCCCGGCTGCCGTAGAGCGAGTGGGGACCCGCGTATGACGCCCATCTGGTCCGACGACGACAGCCTTCCCGAAGCTCCGCCCGCCGTCGAGCACGAGGGCGCCCTGGCGGGCGCGGTGGGCCGCCTCCCCGAAGTGAGCGACGTGGACTTCACCGTCCGGCACATCGGCGGCGGGTACGACCGGGTCGAAGTCGACGCGTTTCTGGGGCAGCTGGCCGCGACCGTCAGCGAGGTGCGTGCCGCCCTCGACAGCAGCCGCCAGGAGTTGGCGAGCCTGCGCGCGGAGAACGCCAGGCTCAGCGCGGCGACCGGCGCGGACCTCGAGCAGGAGATCGCCGCCGGGGCCGTCGGCTTGCTCTCGCAGGCGCAGTTGATCGCAGACCGGGCGGTCGCCGACGCCGAACAGTACGCACGCGACATGGTGCTGGCCGCTCGCGACCAGTACCGTGAGGTGCTCGAACGCGCCGAACGCAGCGCCGGACACGTGGCAACGGCGCTGGCGACCGCGACCGAGGGTCCGAGCCTCCCCGAGATCGAGTACGTGCGCACCTACGCCAAGGTCGCCCAGATCCAGCTGCGCTCGGTGCTCGACGCCCTGACCGAGCAGGTCGATCGTCTCGGCAGCCTGCCCCAGCACGATGACGAGCCCGCCGAGTCCTCGACCACGGCCGAGCCGGTCGAGGAGCCGGTCGGCGAGCCCGACTGGGCACGGCCGACCACCACGCGCGGATCGTACGTCGAGCCCGAATCGTTCACGATACCGCCATCGTTCTCCGAATCAGGGTCGATCTCCGTGCCGGAGTCGCCCTCCGAGTCGCAGGCGTTCCCCGAGGCGCGAGCCGCAGCCCGCAACTGATCGCACGTCCGGCTGAGGAACTCTCGCAGCATGGGCCCTTGAATCGCGGCTTCGCGAGGCGCACAGTGGAGGGAGCGAGGAGGTCTCATGCGCGACGCACTGGCTCAACCCGAGGTCATGCCCATCCTCTCCCCTGGTCGGCACCGCTCGCCACGACACGGGGCCTGCTTCATGGAGTTCGCGTCGTACCTCGCCGGCGAGCGCTGGAGCGACCATCCGGCGTGCACGCACGGCACGCTGGCGCATCTCGCGCGGTTGGTGAACGACTGCACGAGCGAAGCGGGCCGCGCCCGGCTCACGCCGCTCATCCCTGAGGTCATCGGGTTGACGAGCGACGACCCGCTGCTCGACGTCCTGATCGCCGTTCGCGCCGCCCACGCCGCCCTGCCCGTCGCCGCCGAGGAGCGCCAGCGCTCGCAGGCCGTGGGGCTGCACGTCGCCCTCGGGGTGCTCGAGGAACGCGACGACGAGCTCGCCGCGGAGTCGCGCGAGGTTGCGGAGGCCGCCCTCCGCGCCGCCCCCGCCGCCGACGCGTGGGCCATCCGGTTCATCGAGGGAATCGGTCCGGCACGCCCGGGCATGACCGTGCGGCAATGCCGTGATCTCGTGACCGGCGCCGTCGATGGGATCGCCCGCGCGTGCGCCGGGGATGCCGACGACCGACTCGTCACCCTGCTCACCGTCGCCGTGTCTGATACGGCCCGCCTGGTGGGCGCGTCGCGTGCGACGGCGCAGGTGGCGCCGCCGCCGATCCCGCCGTCGCGTGCCCGCGATCACTCACGGATGGCGGCGGCGGATCAGGTGCCGAGCGTCTGGAACAGGTCGTAGACCATGAAGGCGGGCCACACGAGCCCCTGGAAGATCGCTCCCACGTACTCCCAGAAGCCGTCGGCCTGCTGCCAGAAGTAGACCCACGCGCCGAAGATCCCGAGACTGTAGAACGCTCCCCCACCCGCGAGGCAGCCTGCGTTCGTGCTTCTGTCCGTCATCACGCACCCCCTGTCGAGCAGGCTACGCCTACGATGGCCGCATGGCCGACGACCTCTCCCACATCGGCGCGGCGACGTACCTGCTGCTCACCACGTTCCGGAAGGACGGCACCCCGGTCTCGACTCCGGTGTGGGTCGCAGAGGCCGACGGCGAACTGCTCGTGTGGACCGAGCGGAAGACCGGCAAGGTGAAGCGCATCCGCCGCGACGGGCACGTCACCGTCGCGCCATGCAGCTTCCGGGGAACGCCCCGTGGCCCCGCGGTCGACGCGCACGCGCGCCTCCTCACCGACGAGGGCATCGGCCGGACGCAGGCCGCGATCGAGCGCAAGTACGGCTGGCTCGGCCGGGTGCTCACCCGGAGTGCGGCGCGGCTGAACGGCCCGGACTCCGTGATCGGCATCGCGATCACCCGGTGATCAGCCGCCGCTCGGGCCGGCTGTATCGGGCGAGCGATCGGATGCACCGGATGCCGCGTCGGAGGGGTGCCGCGCCCGCACCCAGATGGGCGGATGCGGCATCCGATGTTCTCGATAGAGCTTGTTCGCGAACGGCGCCCAGATGATCACGGCGACCCCGGCGCCGACGAGCAGTCCGCCGATCGTGTCCGAGATCCAGTGGGCGCCGAGATAGGTTCGGCTGAGCATCATGAGCAGTGTGTAGACGGCGCCCGTCACCCAGACCCAGGTGCGCATGAAGATGAGGCCGAGCGCCGCCGCGGTGACGGCGGCGTTGGCGCTGTGTCCCGACGGGAACGAGCCGAAGTCGGGCTGCACGAGGATCTCCTCTGGACGCGGCCGCGCCACGATGACCTTGATCACCCGGGTCACGGTCGCGCTCGCGATCGTCGCCGCGAGGTAGTACCCGGCGGCCCACGGCCTTCGGAACAGCAGCAGGCCGCCGATGATCAGGGCGGGCACCGCGAAGGTCGACAGCAGCCCGCCGCCGATCGCGTTGAACACGAGGGCGGGCGTCGTCAGCCAGTCGGCCCGGTTGGCGGCGAGCCCCGACATGTACTCCACCTCGAAGCCGAACGGCTTGTCGCGTTCCCGGTAGAAGATGACGAAGGCCAGCACCACGACGAGCGCGAGCGCCGCTCCGCCCGATACGACGGGCCAGAGCCGGGCGACCTTCACGGGCGCGGGCGCGGTCGAGGCCGGATCGAGCGCGTGCGGCTCTCGCTCGACCGGCTCGGCGTCCGCCTGCGCGTGCTCGTCCATGCCGCTCACTCCTCCCGGCTCGCCTCCGACGCATCCACCTCCGCGGGTGTGCCCACCCGCACCGTGCGCCACGTGTCGACGGCGATCACGATACCGAGCACCACGAGCGACAGCGCGATCGAGGCGAGCGCGTCGGTCGCCCAGTGGTAGCCGAGGTAAATGCGGCAGGCGGCGGTGAGCAAGACGATGACGGATGCCCCGATGAAGGCGAGCACCATGATCACCGGCCTGCGGTGCCGTGAGAAGACCAGGTACGTGGTGATGAAGAGGAAGTCGGCGACGCCCATCACGTGACCCGACGGGAACGAGGAGGTGTGATCGATCTCGAGCATCATGTCGCCGACGGGTGGGCGCTCCCGGGAGATGATCGGCGCGAGCACCTGCACGATGATCACGCCGAGCAGCATGCCTCCGGCCAGCAGCAGCGGTCGCCAGGCGTGCTTCGCGAGGATGCCCCAGGTCACCGTGGTGACGAGGATGATGATCGGCATCGCGATGGGACCGAACACGGTCGCCAGCACGATCATGACGGTGGTGAGCCATTCGGCGTGCGTGCCGTCGAGCCAGTGCTCGACCGGCTTGTCGACCGTCGAGATGTCGTCGGCCTCGAGCACGGAGTCGAAGATGAAGAGGAACGCGGCGAGCCCGACCACGACGAGCACGATCGCGACGATGTAGAGGTTGCGCTTCGCGGATGCCGGAACCACGCGCTCCTCGACGATGAACTTCTCGTGGAAGCGCCGCAACCGGCCGGGTTGCTCCGTCGTCTCCGTCATCGTGAGGCCTCTCCGCCGACGCCCGCGGGGGTCGGGATCGGCCCCTCCACAGTAGGGCCAGACGCCGTCGCGCTGTAGTGAGGCGGGGAGCATTGCACGACCGCTCCGAACCTGCTAGCGGCTGGTCGTTCCTGCCGCGCACGACAGGGGCCGTGACGCCGATGCGTGCGCCACGACCCCTCGTTCGTCGCCGGTCGGGCTACCCGGTGGTCGTCGGTCGCCCGCCCGCGGCATCCGTCGCCGTCGTCGCGGCCGTCGAGGACCCCGGCGGGTTCACGAGCACGTCGTCGAACGTGGCCTTCTCCTCGGCGGTGCGCTGGTCCCACTTGGGCTTGCGCAGTGCGTAGAAGATGAGCGGCGGCACGCCGAGCGCGATCACGACCAGCGCGACGAGCAGCGGATACGCCCACCCGGGTGCTCCCTGCGCGAAGCCTTCAGGCGGGATGAAGCCGAGGCAGAAGGCCGCGAGGCAGGCGAGGAACCCGATGCTCGCGATGACGGTCATGGCCGGCACCCGGTAGCTGCGTACGACCTCGGGCCGCTTCGACCGGAGTCGGATGGCGGCGGCGAACATCATCATGTACATGATGAGGTAGAGCGCCGCGGCCATGTCGACGAGCAGGATGAACGCGGTGTTGATGTTCGGCACGAAGATGAACAGCGACGCGAGCAGTGTCACGACGATGCCCTGCACCGTGAGGATGCCCACCTGCACCCCGGCCTTGTTGCGGCGCTGCAGGAACGCGGGCAGGTAGCCGCTGCGGGCTGCGGCGAGCAGGCCTCGCGACGGGCCGGCGATCCACGTGACCACCGACGCGAACGCGCCGAGCGCGATGAGCAGCGACAGCACCGGCGTGAGCCACGGCACCCCGAAGGCCTCGAAGTAGGCCTGGAACGCCAGGTTGATGCCCGTCGTCAGGCCGAGGTCCTTCGACGGCACGACGAGGCCGATCGCGATCGTCGGCACGATGAAGATCCCGAGGATCAGGATCGACGCGAGGAGCACCGTCTTGGGGTACTGCTTGCCAGGGCTCTTCAGGTCGTTCGCGTGCACGGCGTTGACCTCCATGCCGGCGTAGGCCAGCACGTTGGAGACGATGAGCACGATCGACGCGATCCCGGTGAACGGCGGGATGATCGCCGCCGCATCGAGCGGGATCTGGCTCGTCTGGCCGGTGGCCACCCATCCGATGCCGAAGATGATCAGCAGCAGCCCTGGGAAGATCGTGCCGGCGAGGCCGCTCCACGAACCCACCTTCGCGAAGAGGTTGCCGCCCTTCAGCGTGATCCATGTCGAGAACCAGTACAGCACCAGGATGATGATCGCCGTGTAGAGGCCCGAGTTCGCGAGGTTCGGGTCGAGGAACACGAAGGCGAGGGATGCCGCGATGAACGCGATCTGCGTCGGATACCAGACGACGTTCTGCACCCACTGGAGCCAGATCGCCTGGAAGCCCCAGCGTTCGCCGAACGCCTCACGCACCCACGTGAACACGCCGCCCTTCCATCCGGTCGCGAGCTCCGCGGCCACGAGGGCCGTCGGGATGAGGAAGAAGATCGCCGGGACGATGAAGAGCGTGATCGACCCGAGCCCATAGCCGGCCATCGCGGGCAGGCTGCGCAGCGAGGCGACCGCGACGACGGTCAGGATCGCCAGCTGCATCAGCGACATGAACTTCTGCGAGGTCACGCCCGGTGCGCCGATCGCCGGCTTGTGCGGAACCTTGTCGAACGGATGCGGCTTGACGTGCTCGGGCGACGGCGCCGGTGTGCCGTCGGCCCGCTTCGGCGCCGTGGCGCCGGCCGGCGTACTCGCCGGCTCCTTGATCTCGGTCATGGTTCAGCGCCTCAGTGCGTGAAGGAGGACACTTGGCCCTCGTGCGGCATGGGTGCTTCGAGGGCGTCGAGGTACGCGACGGCCTCCTGGATGTCGAGCACGAGCGACTCGGCGAGGTTGCGGCTGAGCCCGTTCCGCACCACGATGCGCTGCACCACCAGGTCGGAGATGTTGTCGGGCATGGGGTACGCGGGGATGAGCCACCCCTTGAGGCGAAGGCGCTCCGACAGGTGGTAGAGGTTCCACTTGTCGGTGTGGCCCTTCTTCAGCTGCCAGGCGAACACCGGGATGTCGGTGCCGTCGTTCCAGAGCTCGAAGGCGTCCATCTTGCCGATCTCGCCCGAGAGGTACACCGCGACATCCTGCGACGCCTGCTGCACCTTCCGGTAGCCGTCCCAGCCGAGGCGGAGGAACAGGTAGTACTGCAGCAGCACCTGGGCGCCAGGGCGCGAGAAGTTCAGCGCGAACGTCGGCATGTGACCTCCGAGGTAGGTCACGTCGAACACGAGGTCCTTGGGCAGGTCGTCGACCGTGCGCCAGACCACCCAGCCGAGGCCGGGATAGACGAGCCCGTACTTGTGCGCCGACGTGCTGATCGAGACCACCCGGTCGACCCGGAAGTCCCACTCGAGCTCGGGCTGCAGGAACGGCGCGATCATGCCGCCGGATGCCCCGTCGACGTGGATCTTCACGTCGAGGCCGGTCTCGGCCTGGATCTTGTCGAGCGCCGCGGAGATCTGCTTCACCGGCTCGTACATGCCGGTGTAGGTGACACCCATGATCGCGACGACGCCGATGGTGTTCTCGTCGACGTACTGGTCGAGGTCGTGGCCGTCGAGCACCTTGTGCTCATCGCTGATCGGCACGTAGCGAGCCTCGACGTCCCAGTAGTTGCAGAACTTCTCCCAGCAGACCTGCACCGCGCTCGAGAGGATGAGGTTCGGCTTCTCGGTGGACTTGCCGGCGGCCCGGCGGGCGACCTGCCAGCGCCGCTTCAGCGCGAGGCCGCCGAGCATGCAGGCCTCGGAGGAGCCGATGGTCGACGTGCCGATGGCGTTCTCCGCGTCGGGCGCGTTCCAGAGATTCGCGATCATCTTCCAGCAGCGCGTCTCGATCGCCGCCGTCTGCGGGTACTCGTCCTTGTCGATCATGTTCTTGTCGGCCGACTCGGCATAGAGCTTCGAGGCGTACGGATCCATCCACGTGCCGACGAACGTCGCCAGGTTGAGGCGCGCGTTGCCGTCGAGCATGGCCTCGTCGTGCACGATCTGGTAGGCGGTCTCGGGGAGGGACTCGCCGTCGGGGAGCTGGTTCAGTGGGAAGTCGGTGGCCTCGCCCTCGCGCGCGAAGATGGGGTTCAGCTGGTTGCGCCCCGTGATGCCCGCGAACGCGTGCGTGGACTGGTCGGGCGTGATGGGGCCGCCTCCGTCACCGGAACCGGCGTGGGAGCGTGGCTTGAGATCGGTCATGAGTTCCCCCTGCTTCTGCTTCATTGCGCATCGATACCGCAGGGCCACGGCGCGAGCGGCAGAGGTAGGGGTGTCGGCTCCCAGGTGACCCGTTCGTCAGTCTGAACCGGGCCCGAATGGAGGTCAATAGTCCACATCGCATGAAATGCGATGTGGAATCGGGGTACACGGCAGCGTCGCCAAGGCCCCGTCCGAGACGGATCCTGTCGGTAGCGTTGAGGGGGTGACGACCTCTGCCGCGATCCCGTCACGCGCGCGGCCCCTCCCCGACGGGCGGCTGCTCACCGTCACCTGGGGCGTCCCCGACCAGTTCGGGGGCATGACGTCGGCCCTGCTGCATCGCTCGCGCGCCTTCGTGCGGGCGACTCGTGTGGCGCCTCGACGCCGCACGCACCGCGCTGGTGGGGCCGCGGCATCCGCTCGCCTGCACCCTCGCCGTGGAACTCGAGGGCGCCCACGTCGAACTGCAGACGGTCAGGGTGTTCCCCGATGCGCGCCCCACCGCGCGCCGCATCACGCAGCGCGTCAGCCGACGGCGGGGACGGGGACGAGCGCGCTAGACGGTCGCCGCCGCCTGGAGCCGGCCCG
>NZ_WJSP02000105.1 GCF_009720255.1 Agromyces humi
CGGTCCTCGGCCTTCGGCGTGGGGCCCTTGCCCTCGAGCGCCTGCCGGCCCTGGCCGCCTGAGCCGACCTGCTTGCCCTTGCTCTTGCGCACGGCTCCGGCGCGCGGCTTGCTGCTGCCCTTCATGATCCCAAGCTCCAATGCGTGCCGGTCTGGCTGTCTTCGATGGTGATGCCCGCGGCCGAGAGCTCGGCGCGGATGAGGTCGGCCGCGGCGAAGTCCTTGGCCGCGCGAGCGGCCTGGCGGTCTTCGATGAGGCGGGTGACGAGGGTGTCGAGCGCGGAGGCCGCGGGCGCGGCATCCGGAGCCCAATGGGTGTCGCGGGGGTCGATGCCGAGCACCTCGACCATCGCGACGACCTGGCCGTGCAGGGAGGCGGCGTCGTGCAGCTCCTCCGCGTCGAGCGCCTGGTTGCCGGCCCGCACCGTCTCGTGGAGCACGGCCAGCGCCTGCGGCACGCTGAGGTCGTCGTCCATGGCCTCGGCGAACGCGTCGGGGATGACCGGGCTGCCCACCCCGGCGAACCGGGTGCCGGCGAGGCGCCGCTCGACGCGCACGAGGAATGCGCGGATGCGGTCGACCGCCGCCTCGGCCTCGGCCAGCGAGGACGGGGCGTAGTCGAGCGTGGACCGGTAGTGCGCCGCGCCCAGCAGGTAGCGCACTGCGAGCGGCGACGCGAGCTCGAGGAGCTCGCCGGCGTAGACGGAGTTGCCGAGCGACTTCGACATCTTCTGGCCGCCGATGTTGACGAGCCCGTTGTGCACCCAGTAGCGCGCGTACGCGTCGCCGGCCGCGGTCGACTGCGCGAGCTCGTTCTCGTGGTGCGGGAACCGCAGATCGAGGCCGCCGCCGTGGATGTCGAACTCCGTGCCGAGGTAGCGCGTGGCCATGGCGGAGCACTCGATGTGCCAGCCCGGACGGCCGGGCCCCCACGGCGACTCCCATGACGCCGACTCGGGCTCGGCGGGCTTGCGTCCCTTCCACAGGGCGAAGTCGCGGGGATCGCGCTTGCCGCGCGGATCGGCGTCGGCCGCTGCCTCCATGTTGTCGCGGGCCTGGCGGGTGAGCTCGCCGTAGGACGGCCAGCTCGCGGTGTCGAAGTAGACGTCGCCCGAGCCGTCGGGGGCCGCATAGGCGTGCCCGCGGTCGATGAGGCGCGCGATGAGCTGCTGCATCTGCTGCACGCTCGCCGTCGCCCGCGGTTCGTAGGTGGGAGCGAGGATGCCGAGCGACGCGTACGCCGCCGTGAACTCGAGCTCGACGCGATAGGCGAGCGCCCACCACTCCTCGCCGACCCCCTCGGCGCGCTCCTCGTCGGAGGCGGCGAGGATCTTGTCGTCGATGTCGGTGACATTGCGGACGAACACCACGTCGTATCCGCGGTAGCTGAACCACCGCCGCATGAGGTCGTAGGCGAGGGCGCTGCGCAGGTGCCCGATGTGCGGGCTCGACTGCACCGTCGGTCCGCAGACGTACATGCCGACGCGCCCCTCGCGGAGGGGCACGAAGTCACGCAGGGCCTGGGCCTTCGAGTCGTAGAGTCGCACGGTCACCCGCCAAGCCTACCGGCGAGCCCTCGTCCGAGACGTCGGGGACGCCTCTCGGCGAGTGCGGCCTCAGGCGGGGACGATAAGGGCCGTCGCGATCGCCGCGATCCCCTCGCCCCGACCGGTGAAGGCGAGCGCGTCGGTGGTGGTCGCCGACACGCTCACCGGCGCGCCGAGGATGCCCGAGAGCATCGCCTCCGCCTCGGCCCGTCGGGGTGCGAGCTTGGGACGGTTGCCGATGACCTGCACCGACACGTTGCCGACGGCGAACCCGGCGTCGCGGAGCAGTCTCACGACCTCGGCGAGGAAGACCTCGCCGTGCGCGCCGTCGAAACGCGGGTCGCTCGTGCCGAAGACGGTTCCCACGTCGCCGAGGCCGGCCGCCGCGAGCAGCGCGTCGCAGATCGCATGGCTGGCCGCGTCGCCGTCGCTGTGGCCGGCGAGGCCGCGCTCACCCGGCCACGCGAGCCCCGCGAGCCACATGGGAGTGTTCGGGTCGTCGGCGAAGGCGTGGACGTCGACGCCCGTGCCGGTGCGGACCGGTGACGGACGCGCGGCGCGGCCGGGGGCTGCCGGTGTGGCCGCCTCCTGCGTCGCGGTCGCCGTCCGACGGCCGGCCCGCTCGGCGACGATCGACTCGGCGCGACGGAGGTCGGCGGGCAACGTGACCTTGAAGGAGCGCGCGTCGCCCGGCACCACGTCGACGGCGATGCCCGCGGATGCCGCGAGCGCCGCGTCGTCCGTGTACTCCTCGGTTGCGCCCGCATACGCGGCCTGCAGCGCCGAGCGCGGGAACCCCTGCGGGGTCTGCACGGCGGCGAGCTCGGATCGGTCGACCGTCTCCACCACCCGGCCGTGCGGCCCGACGCGCTTGATGGTGTCGACGACGTCGAGGCCGGGAACGACGCCGTGACCGCGGGCCCGGACCGCGGCGACGACCTCGTCGAAGACGATGGACGGCGTGAGCGGCCGGGCGGCATCGTGCACGAGCACGGTGTCGACGACGTGCGGCACGAGCGCGAGCCCCGCGGCCACCGACGCCTGGCGGGTCGCACCCCCGGCGACGACGTCGAGGGGGGCGGATGCCGCGGCCGCAGCCTCGGCGAAGCGCTCGCGCGTCTCGGCGACGCGGTCGGCTGGCGCGACGATCACGACGTGCGGCGTCTCTCGCATGCCGAGGACGGCATCGAGGGCGACGCCGAGCATCGTGTCGCCGCCGAGGGGCACGAACGCCTTGGGCTCGGAGTGCCCGAGGCGGGTGCCGCTGCCCGCGGCGACGACGATGACGGCGACCCTTGACGCGCTCATGGCACGAGCGTAGCGCGCGTCACCGGCCACGGCCGCGCAAACGCCGCCGACCTGGGGCCGGCGGCGTCGTAGCGTTCGCGACTAGGAGGCGAGGACCTCGTCGAGCACGGTCGACGCCTGCTCCTCGTCGGTCTTCTCGGCGAGCGCGAGCTCGGAGATGAGGATCTGGCGAGCCTTGGCCAGCATCCGCTTCTCACCTGCGGACAGGCCGCGGTCCTGGTCTCGGCGCCACAGGTCGCGCACGACCTCGGACACCTTGATGACGTCCCCCGAGGCGAGCTTCTCGAGGTTCGCCTTGTAGCGGCGCGACCAGTTGGTCGGCTCTTCGGTGAAGGGTGCGCGCAGCACCTCGAAGACCCGGTCGAGGCCTTCCTTGCCGATGACGTCACGAACGCCGACGAGGTCGACGTTCTCAGCGGGCACCTCGATGACGAGGTCGCCCTGCGTGACGTTCAGCTTGAGGTAGAGCTTCTCTTCACCCTTGATGATCCGTTTCTTCACCTCGGTGATCGTTGCGGCTCCGTGGTGGGGGTAAACGACGGTTTCGCCAACCTCAAAAAGCATGAATGAATGTCCTTTCGGCAACTATCAGGATATCACATTCCGGATCGTGCTAAGGTTCGCCACCCCTCCCCTGGCGGGCTCGCGCCGTAGGCTACACTCGGATCGATTCCTTCGCGCGGGCTCGCATCCGTTCGCGCGCACGCTCGCACTTGGAGGTTCTGTGAAGGCGCGTCTCGCGGCATCCGCTGCTCTGGCCCTCGGTCTCGTACTGGGCGCGAGCGGCTGCTCGATGCTCACCTACCAGGCGACGACCGAGAAGTACGACGCGAGCGACGGCGTCTCGGTCGACGTGGGCGACCTCGACCTGCGCAACATCCTCGTGGTGAGCGAAGACGGCGAAGACGGCATCCTCGTCATGACCGTCGTGAACAACGGCGACGACGACGTCGAGCTCGGCGTGCAGTTCGGCGAGGGCGGCGGCGACACGCAGACCGTCGAGATCGAGGCCGGCGCCACCGCCGCATTCGGCGTCGACGAGGTCGAGGGCATCGACGTCCTCGACCCGATCGTGCTCGAGGGCATCGACACCATGCCCGGCGCGCTGCTCCCGATGTACTTCCAGTACGGCGACACCGAGGGCATCCAGAAGCAGGTGCCCGTGCTCGACGCCCGCCTGGCGGAGTACAACCACCTCTCCTCCGAGTAGACCTGACGCAAGAAAGGGCGGATGCCGCGGCATCCGCCCTTCGTCATGTCCGCCTTCCGGCGGTCACGCCTCGAAGCGGTACCCCAGCCCGCGCACGGTGACGAGCTGCACGGGCTCCGAGGGCTCCGCCTCGATCTTCGACCGGATGCGCTTGATGTGCACGTCGAGCGTCTTGGTGTCGCCGAAGTAGTCGGAGCCCCAGACCCGGTCGATCAGCTGGCCGCGGGTCAGCACTCGTCCGGGATTGCGCATGAGCAGCTCGAGCAGCTCGAATTCCTTCAGCGGCATGGGCACGGGGTCGCCGTCGACCTCGACCGTGTGCCGGTCGACGTCCATGCGCACCCGCCCGCCCTCGAGGATCGCCTCGTCGAAGTCCTCGACCTCGATGCGGCGCCGGAGCACGGCCCGGATCCGGGCGAGCAGCTCGCGCGTCGAGTACGGCTTGGTGACGTAGTCGTCGGCGCCGAGCTCGAGGCCCACCACGATGTCGATCTCGGAGTCCTTCGCGGTGACCATGATGATCGGCACGGTCGATCGGGTGCGCAGCTCGCGGCACACCTCGGTGCCGGGAAGTCCGGGCAGCATCAGGTCGAGCAGGACGAGGTCGGCGCCGTCCTGGTCGAACGCCGCGATGGCCGAGGGGCCGTCGGCGGCCACGACCACCTCGTAGCCCTCACGTTCCAGCAGGAAGCTCAGCGGGTCGCTGAGGGCGATCTCGTCTTCGACGAGCAGGATGCGGGTCAACTGGGTTCTCCTCGGTCGGGGGTGGCGACGCGGGCGGCGCGATCGGCGCCCTTCCGGGCGGCGCGGTCGGTGGTCTTGCGGGCGGTGCCGGCGGCGGTCTTGGCGGAGGTCGCGGGACGCGCCCGGGCCGGTTGCTCCGGGGCGGGTCGCTCCTCGGGCCCCGAGGTCGGACCGGCGGGGGGTGCGTCCTCGGCACGCGGGAGCCGGATGATGAAGGTCGAGCCGCGGCCTGGCGTGGACCACACGCGCACGTCGCCGCCGTGGTTCTGCACGGTGTGCTTGACGATGCTGAGCCCGAGCCCCGTGCCGCCGGTGTTGCGCGAGCGCGCCTGGTCGACGCGGTAGAAGCGCTCGAAGACGCGCTCGAGGTCGTCGCCCTCGATGCCGATGCCCTGGTCGGTGATGGCGATCTCCACCGTGTCACCCACCACCTTGGCTCCGACGCCCACGCGACCGCCCTCGTTCGAGTACGCGATGGCGTTCGCGATGAGGTTGTGGACGGCCACGATCATGAGCGAACGGTCGCCGTAGACGATCGCCTTGTTCGAGGTGCGCACGGCGATCTCGACCTGCTTCGCGGTCGCGACCACGCGGTTCTGGTCGACCGCTGCCGCCACGACGTCGTCGATGCGCACGAGCACGTCGGGTCGGAGGGCGTCGCGCGCCTGCAGCCGCGACAGCTCGATCACCTCGCTCGTGATGTGCGCGAGGCGGCTCGCCTCGACCGTCAGCCGGCCGGCGAAGCGCCGCACCTGCTCGGGCTCGTCGGCCGCCTGGTCGAGCGCCTCGGCGAGCAGGCTCACGGACGCGATCGGCGTCTTCAGCTCGTGGCTGATGTTCGCCACGAAGTCGCGTCGCACCTCGTCGAGGCGGTACGCCTCGGTGCGGTCCTCGGCGAGCAGCAGGACGAACCGGGTGCCGAGGCGCGCCACGCGGACGCGCAAGCGGATGGTGCCCTCGCCGTAGGGGCCCCGAGCCACGTCGAGCTCGTGCGTCACCGTCTCGCCGGTGCGGCGGACCGTGCCGACGAGGTCGAGGAGCTCGGGATGCACGAGCGCCTGCTGCCGCACGAGCCCCATGGCCAGCGCACCGGGCGACGCCCTGAGGACGTTGTTCGACGGATCGAGCACCACGCCGGCGGACTCGAGCACCTCGAGCACCTGGTCGATGCCGTCGGGGATGGTGGGCGCCACCACCCGTGCCGCACTCGATCCGCGTCGTTCGGCGATGTGCAGCACGATCATGAAGGCGGCGCCGATGAAGACGCCGAAGGCGAGCGCGGTGAGCACCAGCCACATGGAGTCCATGGCTTCACCCTAACCAGTGGGATCGGGTGCACCGCCCGATCCATCCCGCCCCCGGCGGTAGGTTAACGAGTGTTCAGGCTCCCGGTACCTGCTGTTCACCTGTCGCAGGGATGATGTCCGGGGCCGGATGAGACCGGTGCGTCCGCGCGCGCTTCGGCGCGGGACCGAACAGACAAGGATTTCCACATGCGTGAGGTGTTCCAGCAGGAACTGCGCGAGGTGCAGGACCGACTCGTCGAGATCGCCGAGCTCGTGGCCATCTCGATCGAGAAGGCCACGCGGGCGTTCAACGAGTCCGACGTGAGCCTCGCCGAGGAGGTGATCGCCGAGGACCCGCGCATCGACCAGGCCACGTTGGCGCTGGACGAGCACGCGGTCACGATCCTGGCGCGGCAGCAGCCGGTCGCGCGCGATCTCCGCATCGTCGTGAGCGCGTTGCGGATCAGCGCATCGCTCGAGCGCATGGGCGACCTGGCTTCGCACATCTCGCAGCTCGCCCGCTACCGGTTCCCCGACAAGGTGGTGCCGAAGTCGCTCCGCGGCACGTTCGCCGAGATGGGCGCACTCGACGTCGAGATCTCGCGGAAGCTCGCCGAGCTGCTGCGCAGCGAGGACGTGAACCTCGCCGAGGAGATCCGGAACGAGGACGACAAGGTCGACGCCCTGCACCTCTCGGTCTTCGACCGGGTGCTGGGCGAGAAGTGGAAGGGCGAGGCCGTCGACACGGTCGACGCGACACTCGCGAGCCGCTACCACGAGCGCTTCGCCGACCACGCGGTCGCGATCGCGAAGATGGTGCAGTATCTCGCGACCGGCGACTGGGACCCCGAGAAGTCCGCGGCGTCGTCGCTCTGAGCCGACTCGCGCAAGATCCGACGAAGGGCGGGGGATGTCGCATCCCCCGCCCTTCGTCGTGTGCCGGTGCGGCTACTTCTTGCCCTGGGCGGCCACGGCGGCCGCGCCCGCCGCGGCGGCTTCGGGGTCGAGGTACCGGCCGGGCTCGAGGGGCATGTAGTCGTCGCCCAGCTCGTAGACGAGCGGGATGCCGGTGGGGATGTTGAGCTCGGCGATGTCGTCGTCTGAGATCCCGTCGAGGTGCTTCACGAGTGCGCGCAGCGAGTTGCCGTGGGCGGTCACGAGCACGGTCTTCCCCGTCGCGAGGTCGGGGATGATGTCCGACTCCCAGTACGGCAGCATCCGTGCGATGACGTCCTTCAGGCACTCGGTGCGCGGCAGCTCATCGTCGGCGAGGTTCGCGTAGCGGGGGTCGCCGACCTGCGACCACTCTGCGTCGTCCGCGAGCACCGGCGGCGGCACGTCGAACGAACGGCGCCACAGCTGGAACTGCTCGGGGCCGTACTTCTCCAGCGTCTCGGCCTTGTCGAGGCCCTGGAGCGCGCCGTAGTGGCGCTCGTTGAGCCGCCACGAGCGACGCACGTCGATCCAGGCGCGGTCGGCGACGTCGAGGGCGATGTTCGCGGTCTGGATGGCGCGGGTGAGCACCGACGTGTGCTGCACGTCGGGCAGGACCCCCTGCTCGACGAGCAGCTCGCCGGCGCGCTTCGCCTCCTGGAGGCCGAGTTCGCTGAGTCGCACGTCGACCCATCCGGTGAACAGGTTCTTCTGGTTCCATTCGCTGTTGCCGTGGCGCAGCAGCACGAGCGTGTGAGGCATGGGGAACAGCCTAGCCGCGGCGGCATCCGGGCCCTGCGCTGCGAGACCTCCCGCGTCGCCCTGCCAGACTTGGGGGATGCCCGTCGGATCGATCACGCGCGGCACGACGAACACCAACCGGCTGCGCCGCGTCGACCGGTGGATCGCCGAGCAGCCCGCCCTCCTGCACACCGCCGACCCCTTCGTCGTCGACCTGGGTTTCGGTGCGAGCGCCGTGACGACGTTCGAGCTCGCGTCGCGCCTCGGGAGATCCCGGCCCGACGTGGAGGTGCTCGGCCTCGAGATCGACCCGGCGCGGGTGCGCACCGCACGTGAGCAGCTCGAACGCACCCGGGCCGGCGAGGGGCACTTCCCCGCGGATCTGCCGGTCGACTTCGGCCTCGGCGGCTTCGAGGTGCCGACACCCGGCGGCCGGCGACCCGCGGTCATCCGCGCCTTCAACGTGCTCCGGCAGTACGAGGAGTCGCAGGTCGACGAGGCGTGGCAGCGGATGTCCGCACGCCTCGGGGCGGGCGGGCTCCTCGTCGAGGGCACCTGCGACGAGCTCGGCCGGGTCGCCAGCTGGGTGGGCGTCACGGCCGACGGACCGCGCACCCTCACGATCAGCCTGCGCCGCTCCGGCCTCGAGCGGCCCTCGATCGTCGCGGAGCGGCTGCCGAAGGCCCTCATCCACCGCAACGTGCCCGGCGAGCGCATCCACGAGCTGCTCGCCACCCTCGACCGCGCCTGGCGGGTGCACGCGCCGATCTCCGTGTACGGCGGATCGCAGCGGTGGATCGCCGCCGTGGCCACCCTCCGGCACGAGGGCTGGCCGATCATCGGCGGCCCGCGCCGGTCACGCCTCGGCGAGCTCACCGTGCAGTGGGACGCCGTCGCACCGGGCTGACCTCCCCGGGTCAGTCGGCGGGGAGCAGCTCGCGTGCGCCGTCGAGGTCGAGCCCGGTCGCGGTCAGCAGGTCGACGAGGTACGGCCGCAGCGCAGTGATCGTGTTCCGGTCGCCGACCGGCCCATCGGGCAGGATCGCGACGGGATCGAGATGGCGCGCGATCTCGGCGAACGCCTGCCGCGCCACCGGCTGCGCCGACACGTCGCGCATGGAGTCGGCGAGTGGCCCGAGCGCCACCGCGACGCGCGCGTGCACGTCGGCGACCTCGGGCCGCGCGCGTCCGTCGCGCAGCACCCACTCGATGCGGCGCGCGATGATGCGCAGGTTCCGCGTCGCGAGGTCGAGCCCGCCCAGCATCACCCGCTGGCGCTCGAGGTCGAACTTCGCACGATGCACGATGGGCGAGACCCTCGCGATGGCGAGCCCCGAGTCGACCGATGCCATCCACGCCTCCACGAGGGGCTGCGTGGCGCGAGCCCGGGAGAGGGCGCGGCCCGCGGCGTCCGTGCTCCCCGACCGCAGTGCCTCGGCGAGCTCGCCGAGCACCGCCACGTGCTCGTCGATGAGGCGCCGCCCCTCGCGGGTCGCGGCGCGGTACGGGTCGCGGGGGATGATCGCCGTCGCGGCGAGCGCGAACGCCCCGCCGACGACGGCGTCGATGGTGCGGACGAACGGGCCGCCGGCGGGCGCCGGCACGAGCATGACGAGCGAGCACTGCACGGCCGCCGCGATGGCGAACGCCGCGTTCGCCGACACCAGGCGGGCGAGGGCGAGCGTGAGGGCCAGTGCCACCGCGTACTGCCAGATGCCGGCGCCGAACACGATCAGCAGCACCTCGGCGAGCACGATGCCGAGCGTCATCGCGACCACGGTCTCGAGCACCCGCACCGGGCGGGCGTCGCGCACGAAGCCGAGCGCGGTGATCGCGACGATGGCGGCGATCAGGGGCTGGGCATGGCCGAGCACGAGGGAGGCGAACGCATACGCGGCGACGGCCGTGACGGTGATCTGCAGGATCGCCGGAAGGGAGTCGCGGACCCGGATCGAGCCGGCCGAGAGGCGCGCGGCGACCCGGCTCCAGGCGCTCACTTCCGGACGCCGAGCCTCGGCAGTCTGGGCACGTCGACCGCGGCGCCGGCGTCGGCCGGGACGATCTCGACCTGCGCGGCCGCGACGTCGATGCCGTGGCTCTCGACGATGAGGGGAAGGTCGGCGGGCACGGCGCGCTTCACCACGGCGAGCGCGACGGGGCCGAGCTCGTGGTGCATCGCGCTCGAGGTGACGTGGCCCACCGGGCGGCGCTCGGGCGCTTCGCCGTCGGCGGGTTCGGGGCGCACCTTCTCGCCCACCACGACGTCGCCGGGGGCGGGGAGCACCGTGTCGCTGCCATCGAGGTGCAGGAGCACGAGGCGGCGGGGCGGCCGGCCGAGGTTCAGCACCTTGGCCACGGTCTCCTGGCCCTTGTAGCAGCCCTTGCCGAGGTCGACCGCGCTGCGCAGCCAGTCGAGCTCGTGCGGGATCGACTTCTCGTCGACCTCGGTCGCGAGCCGGGGCCGCCACGCCGCGATCCGCAGCGCCTCGGCCGCGAGGGAGCCGGCCACGGCCACGCG